>JAYVDG010000113.1:0-2562 GCA_043749525.1 Phenylobacterium sp. | reverse complement strand
GATCGCGGGTGATCTCCAAGGGCATTTCGGCGGGCAAGTCCTCCAACACCTATCGCGGCCTGGTCTCGGCCCACCCCAAGGCCAAGGGCGCGCGCAACTTCACCCAGTGCGACAGCCTGCTGATCGGCAAGACCTGCGCGGCCCACACGGTGCCCTATATCGAGGCTCGCAACGGCAGCTGCGTCTTCGAGCACGAGGCCACCACCACCAAGCTCTCGGAAGACCAGCTGTTCTACGCCATGCAGCGCGGGCTTTCGCAGGAGGAGGCCGTCCAGCTGCTGGTCAACGGCTTCGTCAAGGACGTGCTGCAGGAGCTGCCCATGGAGTTCGCCGTGGAAGCCCAGAAGCTCGTCGCCATCTCTCTCGAAGGGTCCGTCGGATGACCCCTGCTACTTCGGAACGGATCTCCGCCATGTCCTTCAGGCAAGCCTTTGACGCCGAACGTCTGAAACGCGACGCTGACCGCCGCGTCCGCGAGGACGCCGAACGCGCCCGCCAGGAGGCCGATGAGGCCCGCTCCATCGAACTCTACGAGATCCTGGCCGCCGATCCTGGCTTCCTGGCCGAGAGGAAGCTGGTCCTGGAGCGGTCGCGCTACACCGTCGGCCTGGAGCATCCCGACTTCCGCTTGCGCGCCTATTTCGAGGACGCCCAGATCAACGTCACCGCCGCCGACAAGCGCTCGGCCACCACCATCACCGCCGCCCCCACCAAGCAGCAGTTCGTCGATAGCGTCGAACAGGCTCTGGACGTGCTGGCCCAGTACCTCGCCGACGAGACCGTCTGATGCTGCATATCGAGAACCTGCGCGCCGAGGTGGACGGCAAGGAGATCCTCAAGGGCCTGTCGCTGGACGTGCCCGCCGGCGAGGTCCACGCCATCATGGGTCCCAACGGCGCGGGTAAGTCGACCCTGTCCTACGTGCTCACCGGCCGCTCGGGCTATGATGTCACCGGCGGGACCGCGACCCTGGACGGCGAGGACCTGCTGGCCCTCGACCCCAACGAGCGGGCGGCCAAGGGCGTCTTCCTGTCCTTCCAGTATCCGCTGGAAATCCCGGGCGTCCCGGCCTTGACCTTCATCCGCACCGCCATGAACGCCCAGCGCAAGGCGCGCGGCGAGGCCGAGATCACCGCCCAGGCCTTCCTGAAGCTGGCCCGTGAGCACGCCGGAGCCCTGAAGATCGACTTCGAGATGCTGAAGCGGGCGCTCAATGTTGGCTTCTCCGGCGGCGAGAAGAAGCGGATGGAGATCTTCCAGATGGCCATGCTGGCCCCGCGCTTCCTGATCCTGGACGAGACCGACTCCGGCCTGGACATCGACGCCCTGAAGATCGTCTCGGAAGGGGTCAACGCCATGCGCTCCCCTGACCGCGGCATGCTGGTGATCACCCACTACCAGCGCCTGCTGGACTACATCAAACCCGACAAGGTTCATGTCCTGGCCGGCGGCCGTATCGCCGCCACTGGGGGCCCGGACCTGGCGCTCGAGCTGGAGCGCGAAGGCTACGACAAGTATGCGAGGGCCGCTTGAACCTTAGCGCCGCCCTGAAATCCGGCGATGTCACCCTGCTGCCCGGCAAGCGTGACGAGGACTGGAAGTGGACCGACCTGCGCGGCCTGCTGCGCGTCCTCCCGGCCGTCGCGCCGGCCTTGGACCTGGCGGGGCTGGCGCCGGGGCCTTTCGACGCCCTGGCCGACGCGCGCCATGTGGTGGCGGGCGGCCAACCCGATGTCGTGATCGACGTGCCGGCCGATAGCAGGCTGGCCGTCGCTCTACGCGTCCTGTCCCGTGACGCCGGGGCTCTGACTGGCAAGGTCACCATCCGAGTCGGGGCGAACGCCAAGCTGCGCCTGCTCGAGAGCTATGAGGGCGACGCCAGCGCCTACGTCACCGACACCGCCCTTACGATCCGCCTGGAGGCTGGAGCCGCGGTGGAGCGTGTCGTCCTGGCCGCCGACGGCGCCGAGGGCGTCAATGTCAGCCAGGCTCAGGTCACTCTCGCGCCCGGCGCGGAGTACGGCCAGACCGTCATCACCAACGGCGCGCGCCGTCAGCGGATCGAGACCCAGGTCATCCATCCGGGCGCGCAGGCCAAGTTGCGCCTCGACGGCCTCTATCTGCTCGAGGACAAGCGACACGCCGACTTGACCACCGTGGTCCTGCACCAGGGCGTCGATGGCGCCACCGACCAGTTCACCCGCGGTGTCGTCCGCGACCAGTCGCGCGGCATCTTCCAGGGCCGGATCGTGGTGGAGGAGGGGGCGGACCGCACCGACGCCCGTATGCGCCACAATGCGCTGATCCTGTCCGACAAGGCGGAGATCGACGCCAAGCCCGAGCTGCTGATCTTCGCCGACGACGTGCAGTGCGCCCACGGCAACACCATCGGGGCCTTGGACGAGGAGGCGCTGTTCTATATGCGCCAGCGTGGCCTGCCCGAGACTGAGGCCCGCGCCCTGCTGATCGAGGCCTTTGTCGGGGCCGTGGCCGACCGCATCGGCATCGAGCCCGTCCGCGACATCGTGCGGTCCTGGGCCGCTGAACGGCTGAGGGCATGAG
>JAYVDG010000112.1:0-2564 GCA_043749525.1 Phenylobacterium sp. | reverse complement strand
CTACGCCGCGGCCTATGGCGGGCTGAACGTCATGCACTTCCACGACCAGGACCGGGTCGAGGTCGAGCCGGTCGCCGTCGACGCCACGGTGATGAAGGAGCTGGAGGCCTCGCTGGTGCTCTACTTCACCGGCGTCTCTCGGGAGTCGGCCTCGATCATCGAGGAGCAGACCGCCAACATGCGCGCCCACGCGCCAGCCTCGCTGCAGGCCCTGCACGACATCAAGGCCAGCGCCTATGCGATGCGGCAGGCCCTGCTGGCCGGCGACCTGCCTCGCTTTGGCGAATTGCTGGACTCGGGCTGGGCCTCCAAGAAACTCACCGCCACCAAGATGTCCTCGCCCCAGATCGACGAGGTCTATGCGCAGGCCAAAGCCTTCGGGGCCTTCGGCGGCAAGGTCTCGGGCGCCGGCGGCGGCGGTTTCATGATGTTCCTGATCGACCCCACCAAGCGCGATGGTCTGAAGCGCCTGCTGAGCAATTTCGGCGGCGCCGCCCAATCAGCGCGCTTCATCAGCACCGGCGTCGAATCCTGGGTGGTGCGGTGAGCGGCGAAAACCGCTAGAGCCGAGGCGTGAAAGAGCTCTCCAAATCCATCGTCCGCCGCATGGCCGACCCCAACTTCGCCCGGCGCTGGCTTGTGGGCGAAGGCCTCGACATCGGCGGCAAGCCCGATCCCCTGTCGCTCTATACCCAGTTCTTCCCGGCGCTGACCGGGGTGCGGGTCTGGGACTGGGAAGACGGCGACGCCCAGCAGCTGGCCGGCGTCAGCCCTGAGAGCCTCGACTTCGTCCATTCCAGCCACTGCCTGGAGCACCTGGTGGATCCCCAGGCGGGTCTCGCCTCCTGGTTCCGAGTCCTCAAGCCCGGCGGCTTCCTGGTGGTGACCGTGCCCGACGAGGACCTCTATGAGCAGGGCGTCTTCCCCTCGACCCACAACCGCGACCACAAGTGGACCTTCACGGTGCTGAAGAGCCGCTCCTGGAGCGACAAATCCATCAACCTAGTGGAACTGCTGTCGGGCCTGGGCGCGGCGGCCGACATCGAGCGGCTGGTGCTGCTGAACTCCACCTTCCGCTATGGCCTGCCCCGCTTCGACCAGACGCTCACCCCCATCGGCGAGTGCGGGATCGAGTTCGTGGTCCGTAAACGGACCGCCCGCGAGCTCGCCTATGGCGGCCTGGTGCGCGACACCGTCCAGCCCGCCCCGGCCGATCGGCGTCACTTCAACCAGTACCGCGCCGACCACGCTCACATGAAGACCAGCCCCCCGCCCTTCGAGGACGAGAGCGAGCTCTAGGCAGCCACGCGATTTCCATTCGTTTTCGGCGGGAATCACGGCCCGCGCCACGCTTGCGCCGCAAAATGCGACCTGTTACCAGCGGCCTCGGTCGGGAGAGTTGATGCAAATCGCGGAACACATGCTGCGCACGGGTCGCCACGGGACCCTGCACGAGTTCGGCATGGCGTTCGCCGACCTCAAGGCATCGACCAAGCGCCTGGGCCTGGCCTGGTCGCTCGCCTGGCACGACATCGTCTCGCGCTATCGCGGCTCGATCCTCGGCCCCTTCTGGATCACGCTCTCCATGGGGCTGATGGTCCTGGGGATGGGCTTCCTCTACGCCGAGATCTTCAAGGTTCCGATCCAGCGGTACATGCCCTTCGTGGCGCTCGGCATCGTCTTCTGGGGCGTTATCGTCGGCGTCATCACCGAGGGCTGCGACACCTTCGTCCATGCCTCGGGCATGCTCAGCCAGACCTCCCTGCCGATGTTCACTTTCGTGTGGCGCACGCTGCTGAGGAACCTGATCACCCTGGCTCACCACATGGTCATCGTGGTGGTGGTGCTGGTCTGGTTCGGCTTCTGGAGGGTGGCCAACGTGCCCATGGCCCTGCTGGGGGTGCTGCTGATGCTGCTCAACGTCTCCTGGGCCAGCATGGCCGTCGGCATCGCCTCGGCCCGCTTCCGTGACGTGCCGCAGATCGTCGGCTCGGTGATGCAGTTCGCCATGTTCATGACCCCGATCTTCTGGGAGCCCAGCCGGATGAGCGGCGGCCGCGCCCACGCCCTGCTGGTGCTGAACCCCTTCTTCCACATGATCGACGGCATCCGCGCGCCGCTGATGGGCGGTCAGACCGGGTCGGGCACCTATCCGATCCTGGCGCTGCTGGCCGTGCTGGGCTGGCTCTCCGTGTTCACCGCCTTCACCCTCACCCGCCGCCGGATCGTCCACTACCTATGAAGGGTCCGCAGGTCTCCATCACGGTCAGCGACCTGACCCTGCGATTCCCTGTCTATGGCGTGGACGCCAAGTCGCTGAAGAAGAGCCTGGCCACGGTCACAGTCGGCGGCCGCCTGGGCTCGTCGCTCACCGGCGCCACCGAGGTCACCGCGCTCTCCAATGTTAACATCAAGCTCAAGGCCGGCGACCGTCTGGGCCTGATCGGCCACAACGGCTCGGGCAAGACCACCCTGCTGCGCGCGCTGTCGGGCGCCTATGAGCCCGACGAGGGCCAGATCGAGATCCACGGCCAGATCGCATCGCTGCTGGACCTCAACCTCGG
>JAYVDG010000111.1:0-2565 GCA_043749525.1 Phenylobacterium sp. | reverse complement strand
CGTTGTCGCGGAACCGGACATTGGTCAGCTGCACCTTGCCCGAGACTTCGATGAACACCCGGCCGGCGCCGTTGACCATGATGTCGGCGATGTCGTCGCGGGCCAGCAGGGGCTCCAGCGGCCCATAGCCCAGCACGTCGTTGATGATGTCCTGGACGAGCATGTCCTGCTCGGCCACCGACATGGAGACGTTCTTGATCGCCACCAGCTCGGCGACAATATCGCGGATCTCCTCCCCGGCCTGCTTGACGTCCAGCTGGGCCAGCTGGGCCAGGTCGATGGTGTTGATCAGGGCGTTGAAGATCGTGGTCTTGGTGGCGTGGTAATAGTCGGTCTGCTCGCGCACCACCTGGGTGGCGGGAGCCGGGCCTTGGGCCGCGCGCAGCTGTTCGAAGGCGAGCGTCGGCTTGGGACCGGCCGTGGCCTGGCCGCCGGCGCGCTGCATCTCCGGGGCGCCCTTGACCGGGGCGGTGGAGGCGGCGGCGGGCGCCGCCGAGGGGTCGATCCGCTGCGGCCGGGTGGCGATGGCCGCACCCTCGCCGGCAGCCGGAGGCGGAGCCTTGCGGGCCGCGGACGCTTCGCCGTCGGTGGGACGCTTTCCGAACATCTACTTACGCTTGAACAGACTGCCGAACAGGGAGGTCTTCTGGGTCGGTGGCGGATCGCGCCGGGCGATCTGCTGGGCCAGGTAGTCGATGCCCTCGGCGGAGCGCGACCGGGGCGCCACCTCGCACAGCATCTGGCCGTTGTTGGCCGCCTGGCCAAACAGCTTGGGGTCGAAGGGCAGGCTGAGCGAGGGCGTCAGGCCCAGCGCCTCGCCGAAATCCTTGACCGGAATCTCGGGACGGCCGGGCACGCCGACCTGGTTCAGCACCAGGCGCGGCGGGGCGTCGTTGGGCCGGGCGCGGCGCACCAGGTCGATCATGTTCTTGGCGTTACGCAGGCTCGCCAGGTCCGGGGTGGCCACGATCACCAGGTCGTCGGAGGACAGCAGGATCTTGCGGGTCCAGGCGGTCCACAGGTGGGGCAGGTCCAGCACCACGAAGGGAGCGGCCGAGCGGATCTTCTGGGTGACCTCGTCATAGGCCTCGGCGCCGATGTCGTAGTCGTTGTCCAGGGTGGCCGGCGCGGCGAACAGCGACAGCCGCTCGGTGCAGCGGGCCATCATCCGGTCCATCAGCACCGGGTCCAGGCGGTCGGGCTGGGTCAGGGCGTCGGCGACCCCCTGCAGGGGGTCCTGGTTGAAGTCGAGGCCGGCGGTGCCAAAGGCCAGGTCCAGGTCCACCAGCACCGCGCCGGTGTGCAGCCGCTCGCTGATCGAATAGGCGACGTTGTGGGCGACGGTCGAGGCGCCCGAACCGCCCTTGGCGCCGCAGAAGGCGATCTGCCGGCCCACGAAGGGCGCCGACGGGTCGGCATAAAGGCTGGTGACCGTGCGGACCACCTGCAGCGGATTGAGCGGCGGAACCAGATACTCGCTCACCCCGCGGCGCATCAGCTCACGATAGAGGGCGATGTCGTTGGCCGCTCCGATCACCACGACCTTGGTGCCGGGATCGCAGACCTCGGCCAGCTGGTCGAGCTGGGCGATCAGCTGCGGCGCGGGATCCAGGCTCTCCACCATCACCAGGGAGGGGGTGGGCTGGTTCTGATAGGTCTCGAAGGCGCCCACCAGTCCGCCCATGCGCACCACCACGGCGGCGCGTTCCATGCGGCGGTCCTCGGCGGCGCGTTCCACCAGGTCGGCGGTCTCGGGCTGGACGCAGAAGACGTGGATGGTGATGCGCGGCAGGGTGTGCTCGCCGAGCGCCGCTTCGGCCCCGGCGATCATCTCGTGCACGGGATTGGGCGCCTGGGCGCGCGGCGGCTCAGGCTGGTGCAGGTCGTCGGCCAGCGGATCGCTGCCCTCGAAGTCTCGGGTGTCTGACTCGCGAGCCGGCGGGAAGTCGGCGAACGGATCAGCCCCGGCGGGCGCCATAGGCGTCTCGCGCCAGGCGTCGCTCGACGGGGAGGTGAACTCGTCGTCGGCCTCGAATTCCAGCTCGAAGGGATCCTGGCCCGAATTGGGGGTCATCGGCATGCGGCCACCATCACTTGGCCACCGATGAAACGGTGCCCTTGGCCTGGGTGTCCTCGGCCGAGGAGGTGACTTCGCCCTTCCGATACTTGTCGAGGGTGACGAGACGGCGCTGGGCGTCGGAGGGGCCCATGTCGCGAGGCCGCACGAGATCGGCCGGATTGGCGACCTGGGCCGCCATGTTGGCGGTGACCGCGCAGCCGAAGTTGGGCTGCACCTCGTTCTTGGCCGAGCGCGAAAGGTTGGTCCATTCTAGGCCGCAGCGCGGAACCACCGCCTGGTAGCTGGTATAGGCGATCCGCACCGGCGCGCCGGCCTCTGCGGCGGCGTCGTAGCCGGCCATGACGATCAGGTTTGCGGGCACGCCCTGGGACAGCAGGAAGCTGCGGGTGGCCTCGCCGGCCCGGTAGGCCGAGCCGGCGTCGGCGCCGGCGGCCGGAGTCTGGATGGTGATCGCCCCGCCCTGGGCGTCGCGCCAGGTGTCGAGG
>JAYVDG010000110.1:0-2566 GCA_043749525.1 Phenylobacterium sp. | reverse complement strand
GATCGGCCGGGCTTTGCGGGGATAGCGGCTGCAGTCGTCCTCCACCACGCGGATGCGGCGCTCGGCCAGTTCGGCCTTCTGAGCCTCGATGTCGGCGTTGTAGAGGCAAGGCAGGACCACCGTCATTTGCAGGTGCTGGTCGTCGCTGAGCGCCAGGACGAACTTGGCGATGCTTTGCCGCATCATCTGGAAGTCGGCCTGCTGGCCGCGCACGAAGCCGCTTCGGGCGCCGTAGCCGCTGACGGCCAGGTCGCCTTCGCGGGCCACGGCCGGCCATTCGGCGTCGCCGCCCTCGAAATTGCCCGGCGCGATGAAGTTGGAGAGGTTGATGATGTCGAAGGGATCGCCCTGGAAGATCGGACGGACCAGGGCGACGGCGTCGCGCTCATCCAGTCCGATGAAGCGGGCGCTGAAACCCGCGTCCACCGTGGTCTGGAAAGCCACCCGGCCGCTGCGCCGCTCGACGATGCGGTAGATGGCGCGGCTGCGGCTCTCGAAGGTCCCGCCGATGGACGAACCGTCGAGGTCGACGAAGGCCACCTGCAGGCCGTAGCGGGCGGCGATCGGAGTGGGGGCCAGCATGCCGGAGTCTTCCAGCATCCGCGCCAGCTTGGGCCGGAACTGCTGCTGATTGGCCTCGGCGAACAGGAAGGAGTGCTGGCTCATCCCCGAGACGTAGTCGATCGTCACGGTCTGATAGAAGGGATGGCCAGGGGGCACGGCGAAGGCCAGCCCGCTCTTCAGCGGCGGCCGCTGCAGTTCGATCATGGTCTGGCGTGAGGCGCAGGACGCCAGCCCGACACTCAAGACCGCCACCAGGCTCAGCAACCAGCGCATGGAAATCCCCCAACGGCCAAGCTTTAGCCGCGGGATGGATAACGGAAGATTACACGGTGGAGCTTGCGGGACGGCGCGGCCTCAACCTCTCGTCAACCAATCCGGCTTCCTGTATCACCGGAACATATCCCGAACACACTTGAGTCTCAGCATGACCGCCATCCGAATCCTCGGCCTCGATCCTGGCCTGCGCCGCACCGGCTGGGGGGTGATCGAGATCGAGGGCGCGCGGCTGACCCACGTGGCTCACGGCGTGATCGCGCCCAAGGATAGCCTGCCCTTCGCCGAGCGCCTGCTGGCACTGTTCGTGGGCATCAGCGAGATCGTAGCCCTGCACAACCCCCATGAGGCGGCGGTGGAGGAGACCTTCATGAACAACAACGCCGCCTCCGCCCTGAAGCTCGGCCACGCCCGCGCCATGGCCCTGGTGGTCCCGGCTCGCGCCGGGTTGCCGGTGGCCGAATACGCCGCCACCGTCGTCAAGAAATCCTTGGTGGGTACGGGCGCCGCCGACAAGACCCAGGTGGCCTTCATGATCGCCCGACTGTTGCCCAAGGCCGGGCCCGCCACCGCCGACGCCGCCGACGCGCTGGCCGTCGCCATCGCCCATGCCCACGCCCGCAAGGCTCGCAGCTTCGGAGCCGCCGCGTGATCGGGCGGCTGCGGGGCCTGGTGGCCGAGGTCGGCGAGGAGGACGCCCTGATCGACGTCGCCGGCGTCGGCTACGTCGTCCGCTGCGGATCGCGCACCTTGGGCCACCTGCCGGCCCTAGGCGAGGAGGCGGTGCTGCACGTCGAGACCCAGTGGTCGGAGGCCACCGGCATGCGGCTCTACGGCTTCCTTGGTCGCGACGAACGCCGCGCCTTCCTGGTGTTGCAATCCATCCAGGGGGTCGGTCCCAAGGCGGCGCTCGGCGTGCTGGACATCCTGTCGCCGGCCGAGCTGGCCCAGGCCGCCGCCCGCGAAGACAAGGCCGCCGTGGCCCGCGCCAATGGGGTTGGTCCCAAGCTCGCCCTGCGCATCGTCACCGAGCTGAAGGACAAGCCGCTCACCGACGGCCCGGTCGCCGCCTTCCACGCCACGGCGCTGGCGCCCACGCCGCCCGCCCCGTCGGCCACCGGCGAGGCGGTCTCGGCCCTGATGGGTCTGGGCATCGCCGAGGTGAACGCGCGCCGCGTCGTCGAGCAGGCCGCCCTGCGCCTGGGCGATGAGGCCACCGTCCAGGTGCTGATCAAGGCTGGCCTGCAGGAGCTGGGGCGTTGACCCGCCTGGTCTCCGGCGAGGAAGTCCCCCTCGAAAGCCACGACAAGGCGCTGCGGCCCCAGACGCTGGCCGAATTCGTCGGCCAGGAGCAGGCCAAGGGCAATCTCTCGGTCTTCATCGAAGCCGCCAAGGCCCGCGCCGAGGCCCTGGACCACGTCCTGTTGTTCGGCCCGCCGGGCCTGGGCAAGACCACCCTGGCCCAGATCGTCGCCCGCGAACTGGGGGTGAACTTCCGCGCCACCAGCGGGCCGGTGTTGGCCAAGGCCGGGGACCTGGCGGCCATCCTGACCAATCTCGAACCGCGCGACGTGCTGTTCATCGACGAGATCCACCGCCTGCCGGCCAATGTGGAGGAGATCCTCTATCCGGCCATGGAGGACCACGTCCTTGATTTGATCATCGGCGACGGCCCATCCGCCCGCTCGATCCGCATCGATCTGGCGCCCTTCACCCTGGTGGCCGCCAC
>JAYVDG010000109.1:0-7195 GCA_043749525.1 Phenylobacterium sp. | reverse complement strand
AGCCCGCCGGGGGGATCCAACCACGCCCTTCGACAGGCAACTCGGCGGGTGGACTTGACCGATTTTAGGAACCGCGACCGGGCCTCTCGGGCGCCAGGGTCGTGTTCGTCGGGTGTAGAGCATCCAGGCGCCCCCGCCGTCAAGGCGCGGCCGGCGAAATCGGTGCTTCGCGAGGCCGCCGCCTTGGGTCTATGAGGCGAACATGACCCTGCCCCGCTTCCACCTCGCCTTCCCCATTCGCGACCTTGAGGAGGCCCGCGCCTTCTACGGCGGTCTGCTGGGCTGTCCGGAGGGCCGGTCAAGTCCCGACTGGATCGACTTCAACTTCTACGGCCACCAGATCGTCGCCCACCTGTCTCCGGACGAGGTGGGGCCCAAATCCACCAGCGCCGTCGATGGCGAGGACGTTCCGGTGCGCCACTTCGGGGCGATCCTCACCCTGCCGCAGTGGGAGGAGATGGCCGCGAGGCTGAAGGCGGCGGACACCAAGTTCGTCATCGAGCCGCAGATCCGCTTCAAGGGACAGCCCGGCGAGCAGGCCACCCTGTTCTTCATCGATTCCTCGGGCAATGCGCTGGAGTTCAAGGCCTTCGCCGACGACGCCATGGTGTTCGCCAAATGAGCGTGACCCTGGCCGACATCGAGGCCGCCGCGGCGCGGATCAAGGGCCATGCGGTGGAGACCGCCCTGATCGAAAGTCCGGCGCTCAACGAGCGCCTGGGCCGCCGGGTGTTGATCAAGCCCGAGACCCTGCAGCGGGTTGGGGCCTTCAAGTTCCGGGGCGCCTATAACCGCCTGGTCCAGCTCGACGCCGCCCAGCGCAAGGCCGGGGTCGTGGCCTTCTCGTCTGGCAACCACGCCCAGGGCGTGGCGCTGGCGGCCAAACTGCTGGGTATCCCCGCCCTGATCGTCATGCCGGCTGACGCGCCCGCCGTGAAGGTGGAGGCGACCCGGGGCTATGGCGCGGAAATCCGACTCTATGACCGCCTGACCGAGGATCGGGTCGCCATCGCCGGCGAGATCGCCGCCCAACGTGGCTCGGTCGTCGTCCCAGCCTTCGACGACCTCGACATCATCGCGGGCCAAGGCACGGTCGGCCTGGAGCTGGTGACCCAGGCCAAGGCGTTGGGGGTCACTTTCGACGTGGTGGTCTCACCCGTCGGCGGCGGCGGTCTGATGGCCGGGATCTCAACGGCTGTGAAGGCGCTTTCACCGAGTACCGCCTTGGTGGGTGTCGAGCCCGAGGGGTTCGACGACACCCTGCGCTCGCTGAAGGCGGGGTCACGCCAGACGCTCACCCCCACCACCCGCTCGCTCTGCGACGCCTTGGAATCGCCGGCGCCCGGCGAACTCACCTTCCCTGTCCTGCAGCAGACCCTGGCCGATATCGCCCTGGTCACCGACGCCGAGGTCGCCGAGGCCATGCGCTACGCCTTCGCCGCCTTGAAGCTGGTGGTGGAGCCGGGCGGCTCCGTGGGCCTCGCCGCGCTGCTGGCTGGCAAGGTCAAGAGCTGGGGCCACGGCGCGACGGGCCTGGTGCTATCCGGCGGCAATGTCGACCCCAAGCTCTTCGCCGAAATCCTGGCGGGCGGCTAGCCCGGCGGGCGTGCACCCGGAACGGTGCGGCGGTTCGCCTCGCGGCGTTAAGCTGCGCCTTAACCCGGAATTGACGGCCCAGGGGAAGGATTGCGGTTCAACGCAGGCTCGACCTGCGGCCGGATGGGGATCCTCGTGGCCGAACGCAATTCAGAGCGCCCAGGCGCCGAAAGGCTAACCCTGGCCGCCCGCCTGAACAACCTGCCGGCGACCTGGAAGCTCACCCTGGCCTTCGCTGTCGTGCTGTCGGCCATCGCGGCCATGGGCGCGGTCCTGGCGATCAATCTCGGCGTGGTCCAGAAGGCCGAGGCCGACGACAATCGCGCTCACAAGGTGGCGGCGACCGCGAGCTGCGCCCGTTCGTCCTGACCCGCCAGGAAGACTCCCTGCGCGGCTACATCATCTCCGGCGACCCCTTCTACGCCCGGCGCATCGCGCAGGATCACCGCCCGCTGTTCCAGGCCCGCATGGCCGAGCGTCAACGGCTCGCCGCCAGTGACCCGGCCCTGACGCGCCAGATCGACCAGGCTCAGGCGGCCTACGACATCTGGAACGATTGGGCGGTGGACCGCGCCCTGGCCGGCGTCCGAGACACGCGATCCCTCGCCGCCGAGATGGTCGGCCCGGCCAGCCCCGCCGACGACCTGATCGCGCCCGCCGAAAAGGCCCTGGACGCCATCCAGGCGCAGAGCCAGAGGGCGGTGGAGCAGAGCGGGGTTCGCAAGGCCGAGGCGCTGCTCGCCATGGGGTCGGCCCTGGGCCTGGGGGTGCTGTTCGCGGCCCTCAGCGCCACGGTCATGGGCCTGGCGCTCCGGCGCAGCATGGCCAATCCCATTGTACGGCTCACCGAGGTGATGAAACGCCTGGCCGGCGGCGACCTTTCGGTCTCGATCCCGGCTGTCGAACGGCGCGACGAGGTTGGTCTCATGGCCAAGGCGGTGGTCACCTTCCGCGACGCCGCCGTGGAAAAGGAGCTGCTGAAGGCCGAGGCGGAGATGCGCCGGGAGGAGGCCCAGGCCCTGTCGCTGCAGGCCCAGGCGGCCAACGCCAAGTCGGAATTCCTGGCCACCATGGCGCACGAGCTTCGCACCCCGCTCAATGGCGTGCTCGGGCTGGTGGACGTCATGGGCCGGACCGATCTGACCCCCGCGCAGAAAGAACACCTGGCCACGATTGGCGCGGCGGGCCGGGCCCTGGTCAGCGTAGTCAATGACGTCCTGGACATTTCCCGGATCGAGGCCGGTAGCCTGGAGGTTCTGCCCGAGCCCTTCGACCTGGACCGCCTGACCGGCGATCTGGCCGCGATCTACGGCGCAATGGCCGCAGACAAGGGCCTGGCCTTCGCCTTGACCGTGGAACCGGCCATCCAGGGCTGGAGGTTCGGCGACGCCGCGCGGTTGCGGCAGATCGCTGGCAACCTGGTTTCCAACGGACTGAAGTTCCCCGAGGCTGGAGAGGTCCACGCCGCCTTCGCCCTGCGCGGTGATCAGATCGTGCTGGAGGTCAACGACCCCGGGATCGGCGTGGCCCCCCACCAGCAGGCCGCGATGTTCGACCGCTTCGTCCAGGCCGATGGGTCCTCGACCCGACGCTTCGGGGGCGCGGGCCTGGGCCTGGCGATCTGCAAGGAATTGTCGGAACTGATGGGGGGATCCATCAGCTTCACCAGCGAGCTGGGGGTGGGCTCAACCTTCATCCTTCAGGTTCCGATGCCCGCCTGCACGGCGCCGGCCGAGGCGGAGGACGCCGCGCCCCTGGACGACAAGCTGCGCATCCTGGTGGTGGACGACAACGCCACCAACCGGCTGGTGCTCTGCGCCCTGCTGGAGCAGCCGGGCCTTGCCGCCGAATGCGTCGTCAACGGGGTCGAGGCGGTGGCCGCCAGGGAGGCCAAGGCCTGGGACGCCATCCTGATGGATATCCACATGCCCGAGATGGACGGCGTAACCGCCACCTCAAGCATCCGCCGTCGCGAGATTGAACTCGGGCGCGACAAGACCCCGATCATCGCCGTCACCGCCAGCGTGCAGCCCGAGCAGACCCGGGAATACCTCTCGGCCGGCATGGACAACTGCGTTCCCAAGCCCGTCGACACCCGCGTCCTGGTGAGCGCGCTCCAGGGGGTCTTCGCCGCCTAGAGCATGATCGTTTTAGACGGAACCGCGTCGCGGTCCCGGCTGAAGCGGGAATCATGCTCTCGCTTATGTCTAGAGCCTCATTCACCGCATCGGCGGAATCGCGAAGCGATTCCACCTCAACGGATCAGGCTCTAGAGCCGGTCCTCGGGCGCGGCGACCGCCGGAGCGTCGCGCGGGGTCACCAGCTTGGCCAGGCGCGGCCGCAGCCACATCTCGAAGTCATCCACCAGCTCGTAGACCACCGGCACCAGCACCAGCGACAGCAGGGTCGAGGTGATCAGCCCGCCGATCACGGCCACGGCCATGGGCTGGCGGAATTCCGCGCCCTTTTCGAGGGCGAACGCAGTGGGCAGCATGCCCGCGGCCATGGCCATGGTGGTCATGACGATGGGCCGGGCCCGCTCGCGGCAGGCCTCGAGGATGGCGTCGCGCTGCGGGATGCCCTCGCGCTCGCGCTCGATGGCGTACTCCACCAGCAGGATGGAGTTCTTCGCCGCCAGGCCCATCAGCATCAGGAAGCCGATCAGCGAGGGGATCGAAAGCGAGAGGTTGAAGATCAGCAGGCCCAGGAAGGCGCCGGCGAAGGACAGCGGCAGGGCCGTCAGGATCACCGCTGGCTTGAAGAAGCTGCGGAACAGCAGGACCAGAACGCCGTAGATCATCGCCACGCCGGCGAAGAGCGCCAGGCCGAAGGAGCCGAACAGTTCCTGCTGGGCCTCCAGCTGGCCGGTCTCGGCCGGCGCAACGCCCGCAGGCAGGTGCTTCATGATCGGCAGGGCGCGGACCCGCTTGTAGGCGTCCCCCAGCTCCGCGCCGTTCAACTCGGCCTGAATGGTCAGCTGGCGCTTGCGGTTCAGGCGGTCGATCTTGGCGGGACCAGCCTGGAAGCTGACATCGGCCACGGCGTCCAGGGTCGTGGTCCCTCCGGTGACGGTGGGGATGCGCAGCGCCTTGATCCGCTCCAGGTCGGCGCGAGCGTCGGCGGGCATACGGATGCGGATCGGGATGCGGCGCTCGCCGGCGGTCAGCTTGGCCACATTGGCGTCGATGTCGCCCACCGTGGCGACGCGGGCCACCTGGGCGATGGTGTCCACCGAGACGCCAAGGCGCGCGGCCTCGTCGGCGCGGGGGCGGATCACCAGTTCAGGGCCGATCGGCGGGGCCGAAGCGTGCGGATCGGCGATGATGTCGATGGTCCGCATCTGCTTTTCCAGCTCCAGCGAGGCCGCCGTCAGGGCTGCTGGATCGTTGGAGGCCAGGATGGCCTGCAGGCCCGCCGACCCCTGGAAGTTCAGGAAGGTGATGCGGGCGTCAGGCACCTCGCGCAGGGCTTGGCGGGTCTGGGCCTTCAGCTCGTCGCCGCTGATCGTACGGTGCTCGTCCAGCAGGACGGTGACCGTGCCGTTACGCAGATCACTGCCGCCGCCAGCCCCGCCGAAGCCGGGGCCTCCGGAACTGGCGGTGGAGCCCACCTGGGCGAAGACGGCCCGCACGCCTGGACGACCCATGAACACCCGGCTGACGCGCAGGGCGACGTCCTCCATGGCCTCGGCGGTGGCGCCGGGGGGGCCTTGCAGATCCACATAGATGTAGTCGGGGTCGCCGGCCGGCTGGAAGCCTTGCGGCAGCATGGGCACCAGGAACAGCGAGCCCACGAACACCACACCGCCCAGGACGCAGGCGACGATCCGGTGGTCGAGGGACCACTCCAGGGCGTTGCGGTAAAAGCCCTCGAAGGGCTTGCGCTCCACGGGGTGGCTGGTGGGCTTCAGCAGATAGGCGGCCATCAGCGGCGTCAGCAATCGCGCCACGACAAGGGAGAACAGCACGGCCACACAGACCGTCAGGCCGAACTCCCGGAAGAACTGGCCGGCCATGCCTTTCATGAAGCTGACGGGCATGAATACCACGATGATGGCCATGGTGGTGGCCACCACCGCCAGGCCGATGGCGTCGGCGCCCTGCAGGGCGGCCTGGAAGGGCCTCATGCCCTGGGCCACCCGTTTCTCGATGTTCTCGATCTCGACGATGGCGTCATCGACAAGGATGCCCACCACCAGGGTCAAGGCCAGCAGGGTCACGACGTTCAGCGAGAACCCGAACAGCTTCATGAAGAAGAAGGTGGGGATCAGCGAGACGGGCATGGCGAAGGCGGTGATCATGGTCGAGCGCCAGTCGCGCAGGAACACGAACACCACGATGGCCGCCAGCAGCATGCCCTCCAGCAGCACGTGCTGGGTGGCGCGGAAGCTGGCGCGCGTCTCGTCGACGGAGGAGAAGATGCGGGTGAACTTCACCCCCGGGTGGGTCTGCTCCAGCTTGGCGATGGCCTTGATCACCGCGTCGTCGACGCCGACGTCGCTGGAGTCGCGGGTCTTCATCACCTGGAAGCCGACCACCGGCGCGCCGTTCAGACGCGCAAAGCCGCGCACCTCGCTGGAGCCGTCGCCGACCTCGGCCACGTCGGTCAGCTTCACATAGCGTCCGCCGCCGGTGGGGATGGTCAGGTCGCGCAGGGCGCTGAGCGTATTGACCGCGCCCAGCACCCGCAGGGTCTGCTCGCGGCCGCCGATCGCCACCCGGCCGCCGGGGGCGTCGATGTCGAAGCCGCGCAGGGCGGCGTTGATCTGGGGCGCGGTCAGACCGCGGGCCGCCATGCGGTCGGGGTCGATGAGGATGTTGATCTCGCGGTTCACCCCGCCGACGCGGGAGATCTGGGAGACCCCCTTCTCGGTCTGGAGCTCCCGGGCGATGGTGTCGTCGATGAACCAGGAAAGCTCGGCGTCCGACATCGCCGGCGCGGCCACGGCGTAGGTCAGGATCGGCTGGCTATCCAGCTCCACCCGAGTGACCGTCGGCTCGTCGATCTCGCGGGGCAGAACAGCCCGGGTCTGGTCCATGCGCGAGCGGACCTCGTCGGTCTTCTTCTGCAGGTCCTCGCCCAGCTCGAACTCGACATTGGTGGTGGAGACCCCCAGCGTCACCGTCGAATAGATGTTCTTGACGTTGGGGATGCCGGCGATGGCGTCCTCCACCGGCCGGGTGATCTGGGTCTCGATCTCGCCCGGCGCCGCGCCCGACTGGGTCACGGTGATGTTCACCATCGGAAACTGGACGTTGGGGAACTGCTTCACCGGCAGCCCGCCGTAGGAAATCATCCCGGCCAGGACCAGGGCGATGAACAGCACCACCACCGGGACCGGGTTGCGGATCGCCCAGGAGGAGATCTGGAAGCCGCCTCCGGCGTCGTGATCTTGCGGCGCGTGGGTCATTTCTTGGCGCTCGCGGTCGCCGACTTGGGCATGGGCACCGGGCCTTCGCTGGGACGCACCATGTCACCGTCCAACAGGAAGGCCGCGGCGTTCAGCACGACGCGCGAGCCGGACGGCGGACCCTTGATCAGGGAAACCAGGCCCGAGCCACGCGACCCGGTCTGGACGCTCACCCGCTTCACGCGGTTG
>JAYVDG010000108.1:0-7196 GCA_043749525.1 Phenylobacterium sp. | reverse complement strand
CTGTTCTCCGGCATTCCCGAACTGCTGCGGGAACTGCACGCCAAGGGCGTGGTGCTAGCCCTGGTGAGTTCAGACACCGAGGCCAGCGTGCGGATCGGACTGGGGCCGGAGCTGTCGGCCCTGTTCGTCCACTTCGACTGCGGCGCTTCGCTGTTTGGCAAGGCGCGGAAGTTCCGGCGGGCGCTGCGCAAGCTATCCATGACCAAGGCCCAGACCATCTGCATCGGCGACGAGGACCGCGACGCCCGCGCCGCCGAGAAGGCCGGAATCGACTTCGGCGCGGTGACCTGGGGCTATTCCACGCCCGAGAGCCTGATTGCTCACCATCCAAAGCTGACCTTCGCCACCGTAAGGGACATCGCCGCCATCGCTGGCTAGCGGCGGCGCGCGATCAGCGCCAGCACCCAATCGTAGGGGTAGGCCAGCACCTCACGGGCCACCATCCGCAGCCAATGTCTGCGGGTTCCAGCATAGCTCGTACGCACCGGGCCGACCCGGCTGGCGACGCCGGCGGCGCGCAGCAGCATGCGGACGCGGGGCACATGATAGCCGTCGGTGCACACCACGGCGCCCTCCAGGGCTTCGTCGCGGATGAAGGCGGCCGCGGCGGCCACATTCTCCATGGTGTCGCGGCTCTGTTCGTCGAGGGCGATGCGGGCGGGGTCTATCCCGGCCTGGATGAGCAGGTCGGCCATGAGGCTGGCCTCGGAGGGCCCATGCCGCCCAACGCCGCCGGAGCAGAGGACCAGGGCCTTGAGATCATCCTGCGCGGCCTGGCGGCCGTAGGCGACGCGCCGGCGCAGGGAGGGGCTGGGGCCGCCGTCAGGCCAGACCGCCGCCCCGAAGATCACGATCGCCCAGGCCATGCCGCCATGATGGCGAGCGTGGCGGCCAAGGGCTAGCCCGCGTTCATCGGCGGGCTGTGCTGTTCGATGATGTCCTCGCGCTCGGCCTTGCGGACCGCGCCCCGCACGTTCAGGCGGGTGAGGACCTCGGTCTCGCCATAGCGAGCGTGGGCCTCGTCGAGGGCCGCCTGCCAGTCGCGGGCCGAAAGGCACTCAGTCTCGCCGGCGAACAGGATGCTGGCGCCCCTGGGGGTCACCTGGGCGATCACATAGTTGGCTCCGACCGGCGGCAGCGAGCGCTCCTCTTCGAGGGAGGAGTAGCGGTAAACCGATCCGGACTTGCCGGCGAAATCGATCTGGCGGGTCAACGGGACGCTCCCGGCAGCTGGACGACTGAACATGACCCCCTGATACCCGACCGAATTGGGCGAAAGATAGGCTCTGCGCGCAATCGGCGATCACCAGAACGAGAGCATCCCCAAGATCCTCGCCCAATTCACGGAACAACCGGCGCCATAAGGCGTTCGGCGAGTGGGGTGGGCTCTGCTAGGCTAGGCCTTCGACCCGGGCTCGACTCAATCTCCGAGTGAGCTCCTCCAGGAAGGCGTAGACCAACTAGCCTATGGAACGACCGGCCGATTTCACTGTCAGAGACGCGCGACACCAGGGCGCAATCGAACTGACCGGCGACTGGACCGCGGCCCAGATCGGGCCGGCGGCCAGCGGCCTGCGCGACGAGCTGGCCGGACGCAGCGCCGTGGACCTCGATCTCACCAAGATCGGCCGCATGGACACCGCCGGCGCCTATGCCGTGATCCAGGCCTCGGGCGACAAGTTCGACGCCGCCCGGGTGAAGGCCCGCCCCGAGACCCTGCGCCTGATCGAGCTGGTCAGCCACGCGGCCCTGCCCAAGCCCGCGCCCAAGCTGAAGCCCCGCGGCTTCCACGAGCTGACCATCCGCATCGGCAAGGGCGTCGTCGACCTGGCCAAGGAAATCTTCGACACCCTGGTCTTCGCCGGCCACCTGCTGGTGGTGCTGTTCCGGGCGATCCTCAATCCCAGCCGCATCCGCTGGGCCGCCTGCGTGTCCCTGGCCGAGCGCGCGGGGCTGGACGCCATTCCCATCGTGGCCACCACCACCTTCTTCATCGGCGCCGTCGTGGGCCTGCTGGGCGCCAACATGCTGCGGCAGTTCGGGGCCGAGGTGTTCGCCGTAGAGCTGATCGGCATCGCGGTGCTGCGCGAGTTCAACATCCTGATCACGGCGGTCCTGCTGGCCGGCCGCTCGGCCTCGTCATTCGCCGCCGAGCTCGGCTCGATGAAGATGAACCAGGAGATCGACGCCATGAAGGTGATGGGCGTCGACCCCTTCGAGGCCCTGGTCTTCCCCCGCTTCGCCGCCCTGCTCTTCACCATTCCGCTGCTGACCTTCGTGGCCACCCTGGCGGGCCTGGCGGGCGGCCTGCTGGTCACCTGGTCGGTGCTGAACCTGGGCCCGTCCTTCTTCCTGCAGCGCATCGTCGACAATGTCGGCATCAGCCAGTTCTGGATCGGGCTGTCCAAGGCGCCGGTGATGGCCGCGGTGATCGCCGGCATCGGCTGCCGCCAGGGCCTGGAGGTAGGCGGCGACGTCGAATCTCTCGGTCGGCGAGTCACGGCCGCGGTGGTGCACGCGATCTTCGCGATCATCCTGATCGATGCCGTATTCGCTCTGGTCTACATGGAGTTCAACATTTGAGCGTCGAGGCCGAAGACGAGGTCCTGACGGAGGACGAACTGCCCGTCACCGGCCCCGCCATCGAGGTGAAGGGTCTGGTGTCGCGGTTCGGCGACAACGTCATTCACGACGGCCTGGACCTGGTGGTCCAGCGCGGCGACGTGCAGGGCGTGGTGGGCGGATCAGGCACCGGCAAGTCGGTGCTGCTGAACACCGTCATCGGCCTGAAGTCCCCGGACGGCGGCACGGTCCAGGTGTTCGGCCAGGACATCCAGAACGCGTCGCGCCGCAAGTGGTCGGCCGTCGAGCGCAGCTGGGGCGTGATGTTCCAGCAAGGCGCCCTGTTCTCCAATCTGACGGTGCGCGAGAACGTCGCCGCGCCAATGTACGAGCATACCAACATGCCCAAACGGGTGATCATGGAGCTCGCCGAGCTGAAGATCGCCCTGGTGGGCCTGCAGCCCGAGGCCGCCAATCTGAAACCCGCCGAGCTGTCGGGCGGCATGCGCAAGCGCGCCGGTCTGGCCCGGGCCCTGGCCCTGGACCCCGAACTGCTGTTCCTCGACGAGCCGACCGCGGGGCTGGATCCCATCGGCGCGGCGGCCTTCGACGAACTGATCAAGGACCTGTCGGACAGTCTCGATCTGACGGTCTTCATGATCACCCACGACCTCGACAGCCTCTATGCGATCACCGATCGCGTGGCGGTGCTGGCCGACAAGAAGGTGGTCGCCAACGCCCCGGTGAAGGACCTCGAAAAGTCCGAGCATCCGTGGATTCGTGAGTATTTCCTGGGACCCCGCGGCCGCGCCGCGACGGACTCGGCGAAGAGAGCCAAGACGGTAGGCTGATGGAAAAAGACGCCAACTACGCCCTGGTGGGCCTTTCGACCCTGATCCTGTTTCTCGGGATGGTCATTTTCGGAGTCTGGCTGGCCAAGGTCCAGTTCAGCCGCGACTACCAACTCTACGACATCGTCTTCCAGGGGCCGATCAACGGGCTGACCCAGGGCGGCGAGGTTCGCTTCAACGGCATCAAGGTGGGCGAGGTCACCAAGATCGAGCTGGCCCGCGACAATCCCAAGAACGTGGTGGCCCGCGCGCGCGTCACCTCCGACGTGCCGATCCGCGTCGACTCCGTCGCCACCCTGGAACCGCAGGGGATCACCGGGGTGAACTACATCCAGATAAGCGCCGGCACGCCGTCCAAGCCGCTGCTGAAGGACGTCACCGCCGAGGGCAAGGTGCCGGTGATCCGCAGCCAGCGCAGCACCCTTTCAGACCTCCTGGAAGGCGGCGGCACGGTGCTGAGCCGCACCGTCGAGGCCCTGGACCGGGTTAATAAGGTGCTGTCGGACCAGAATGTGAAGACCTTCTCCGCCGCGCTCAGCGACACCCAGGCGGTGACCGCCGAGCTGCGCGAGCGCAAGGCGGTGATCGCCGACGCCCAGAAGGCCCTGCAAAGCATCGACACCGCCGCCCAGTCCTTCGCCGAGCTCGGCCAGTCGGGCCAAGACCTGGTGGACGGCGACGGCAAGCGGACCATGAAGAACATGGCTGAGGCGGCCGAAGAGGCCAAGGCCGCCGCCAAGGACCTGCGTCAGATCATGGGCAAGCTGGAGGGTCCCACCAGCGACTTCGCCACCACCGGCCTGCCGCAGCTGACCGCCGCCGCCGTGCAGCTGCAATCCACCGCCGAGGCGCTGGAGCGCCTGGCCAACGAACTCCAGACCAATCCCCGGGGCGCCGTCGGCAAGCCGGCCGCCAAGGAAATCGAGGTGAAGCCATGACCCGTCTGCAGCGCCTGATCCGGCTCTCGGCCGTGGCCTTGACGGCCGTGGCCCTGACCGGCTGCATCTCGCTCTTCCCCAAGAGCAAGCCGGCAAACCTCTACCAGTTCGACTACGTCATGCCTGCCGACGCCGCCGCGACGCCGCCGGCGGCCAGTGACCTGTTCGGGGTGCTGAAGCTCGCCAACGGCTTCACCAAGGCCGCGGCCGGCGACAGGATCATGACCGTCACCGGCGGCAGCGACGTGGCCTATATCGCCGAGGCCCGCTGGGCGTCGCCCGCCTCGGTGCTGTTCGACGAGGCGGTGAACAAGGCCTTCGACCGGGACGGCGCACCCGCGCACCTGATCGGCCGCGGCGAGATCGGCAAGTCCGACTACGTGCTGAAGCTCGACGTCCGCGAGTTCCAGGTCGCCTATGCCGCCCCCGAGGGCCGGCCCTCGGTGGTGGTGAATGTCCAGGCTACTTTGACCAAGTCCGGTGATCGCAGCCTGGTGGCGGAACGCAGCTTCTCAAAGACCGTGGCCGCCGATGACCGCCAGGCCGCCATCGTGCGCGCCTTCAACGTCGCGGTCAGCGGCGTGCTGCGGGACTTGGTGGAATGGACGGCGACGCTGGGAAAGACCGGAGCCTGACGCTCTCCGTCCCTAGCCGTCCAGCCCGTGGATCCGCTTGGCGGCGGTGACGGTGTTGGACAGCAGGCAAGCCACCGTCATCGGGCCGATGCCGCCCGGGACCGGGGTGATATAGGCCGCGACGTTCTCGGCCGACTTGAAATCTACGTCCCCCACCAGCTTGGTCTTGCCTGCGGCGGCCTTGACCGGATCGCGGAACGGCACGCGGTTGATGCCGACGTCGATCACCGTCGCCCCCGGCTTGATCCAGTCGCCCTTGATCATCTGCGGACGCCCCACGGCGGCCACCAGGATGTCGGCCTCGCGGCAGACACCTGGCAGGTCCACGGTGCGCGAATGGGCGATGGTCACCGTGCAGTCGGCCTGCAGCAGCAGCTGGGCGATCGGGCGGCCCACCAGCACCGAGCGGCCCACCACCACAGCGCGCTTGCCAGACAGGTTTCCCAGGGTCTGGCGCAGGACCAGCATGCAGCCCAGCGGCGTGCAGGGGATCAGGGCGGGCATGCCGCTGGCCAGCAGGCCGGCATTGACCACCGTCAGGCCGTCCACGTCCTTGTTGGGGTCCATGGCCGCCAGCACCATCTTCTCGTCGAGGCGCCCTGGCAGGGGCATCTGAACCAGGATGCCGTGGATCTTGGGGTCGTCGTTGAGCTGTTCCACCAGGGCCATCAGCTCGTCCTGGCTTGTGTCGGCGGGCAGCCGGTGGGTCTCCGAATGCATCCCCGCCTCCTTGGACTGTTCGCCCTTGGAGCGGACATAGACCTGGCTGGCTGGGTCCTCCCCCACCAGAACCACCGCCAGGCCCGGCTGGATGCCGTGTTCGGACTTGAGCTGAGCGACTTCGCCGGCCGCCTGGGCGCGAACGGCCTGGGCGAGCGCCTTGGTGTCGATGATTTCGGCTTGGGACATGGTGGCTCCTCGGCGGTCCGGAACTGCGCGTCCGACTATCCGTTCACGCTGCGCCGCGCAATGCGGCCGGGAGCGGATGCATGTCTGGGTTCACGGCCTTCTTCACCAAATTCTCGACGGCGGTGTCCAAATTGACCGGCCGCCCAGCGGTCTTCGCCGTCTGCTGCGTCCTGGTGATCGCCTGGGGCCTGTCGGGGCCGATCTTCAAGTTTTCCGACACCTGGCAGCTGGTGATCAACACCTCCACCACCATCATCACCTTCCTCATGGTGTTCCTGATCCAGAACACCCAGAACCGCGACAACAACGCCCTGCACGCCAAGCTCGACGAGTTGATCCGCGTCTCGGAGGCCGAGAACGGCTTCATCGGCATCGAGAACCTGACCGACAAGGAACTCGAGGCGATCCTGGCCGAGTGCGACAAGAACGCCACGGAGCTGCGGCTGGTGACCAAAAAGGGCGGCGCCCGCACCGACGTGCCCAGTCTGCACGCCAGCAAGAAGAAGCCGGCGGCGACCTCGGCCACGAAGGCGTCCGCCGCGAAGAATAAGGCCGCCTAGTGCGTCAGTTGCGCCCGTAGAGCGCTTCGTAGGGATCGGCCTTGCCGGCCAGCACGTCGGCTACGCTGACCGCCGGCCAGCCTATCTTGACGCCCGCGCTGGCGGTCCAGGCCTCAGCGACCAAGTCGCGCAGTTCCGACGCCCCAGCGGCGACGCGGACGGTGGCGAAAGCGATCCCCCTCGGATCGGCGCCAAGGAAGCCCCCGGCCTTCTCCAGCCGATAGAAGGGCTCGGCCTGCGCCCCGGCGACGCCGAGATAGTCGGCCACCCGCTTCTCGATGGCGCAGCCGCAGGACTTGAACGGCGTCATCTGCGCGCGCACCGCCGGCTCACGGACATTGGCGCCCACGAAGACTTCCTCGAAGGGCCCATGGACCTTGGCGGTGGTGTACCCGTTGGGGTTCGGATAGTCCCCCCAGCCGTTGTAGTGAGCGCTGATGTGCAGCGGCTGGGAGCCGTCGCCGACGAAGTGGGACAGGTAGCCGATGGTCGACAGAACCTGCTGCTCGCGGCGCAGGCGGTCGGCATGCATCCAGGCGCGGCGGGCCTTGTCCTTCTGTCGCGGCTCTGCCGCCATCTCAACGCGCCAGTAGGCGAAATCGGTAGTGAGCTGCTGGTACTGGTCGACGATGGAATAGGGCAGATAGCCGCCCTTCCAGCTGTCCTGGCCCACGGCGCGCAGGGCGGCCTCGTACTCGGCGCGGGTGGCCGGCAGGGCGTCCAGGCGCGGGCCGCCCAGGA
>JAYVDG010000107.1:0-2568 GCA_043749525.1 Phenylobacterium sp. | reverse complement strand
GGATAGCGGCGAAGGCCCGGGCCATCTGCGGCCCCTGCGCCTTCAGCGTCCGCAGCGCCGGACCCTTGAGGTAGGCCAGCCACTGCGCCACCTCCGCCGGGCTCAGGGTCGCGGCGATGCTGCGCGCGACAGCCTCGGCCACCTGGGGCGCGGCCTGGCGCCGCGCGTCGGCCAGGGCGGCCAGGCCCTGGGCCAGAACCATGGGATCGGCGCTGTCGCCCGCGATCTTGTCCAGGTCCTCCGTCAGGCCGTGGGCCAGCCGTTCGGAGATGCCGCTCAGGTCCGAGGCCCGGCGTGCGGCCGCCAGGACGGCCGGAGACGCCAGGGGGTCAGGCTCGGCGGCGCCCGTGTCCGGGACGGGCAGGGCGAAGCGGATCGGGATCCGGACCGTGCCGCCCGCCACCGGCTTTCCGTCCACCCGCTTGGGCTGCATCGCAAACAGCTTGCTCATGGCCAGAGCGGCCTTGTCGAAGCCCAGGCCTCGGGGCGTGGCCGCCACGTTGACGCAGGTCTGAAGCCGGCCCTTGAGGTCCACGGTGCAGCTGATGGTCGCCCGGCCCTCGATGTCCAGGGCCCGCGCCAGGCCGGGATAGTGGTCGGCCAAGTCCTCGGCGTCGGGCCGGGCCACCCAGTCGGGCGGCGACACGCGCGGCGGGTCGGCCCGCGCCGCCCCCGCCACGGCGAGCGCGGCCAGTCCCATCGCCAACAGCCGCACGCGCACACCACCCCTTGGAAGTCGGCCACACCCTAGCTTGGCGCCGGCCACGCTCAAGGCCATGCCGCTTCGCGCGCGAGTGCGAAGCCTGTAAGACCCCAGGGGTGACCCGCACGGCCCTTACCCGCCTGACCCTGACCGACTTCCGCTCCTACGGCCGCGCCGAGCTGCCGCTGGATGGCCGGCCCGTGTACCTGATCGGCCCCAACGGGGCGGGGAAGACCAATCTGCTGGAGGCCATCAGCCTGCTGACGCCGGGCCGCGGCCTGCGCGGGGCCAGCCTGGCCGAGGTGGGCCGCCGGATGCCGGGGGAGACGCAAGGCCGCGCCTGGGCGGTGGCGGCGACCATCGAGATCGACGGCGAGCCGGTGCGGATGGGCACCGGGACCGAGGTCGCCGGCGCCGCGCGACGCACCGTGCGGCTGGAGGGGGAGCCCGTGCCGCCTGGCCGGCTGGCCGACCACCAGCGCCAGGTCTGGCTGACGCCTGCCCAGGACCGGCTGTTCCTGGAGGGGGCCGGCGACCGCCGCCGGTTCTTCGACCGCCTGGTCTTCGCCGCCGAACCCGCCCATGCGGCCCACGCCACCGCCTATGAGAAGTCCCAGCGCGAGCGGATGCGCCTGCTCACCGACGGCCCCGCCGACGCCGACTGGCTGAGCGCCCTGGAGGCGCGGCTGGCCGAGGCCGGCGCGCTGATGGCCGCGGCTCGGGCCCGAACCCTTTCCGCGCTTCAGTCGGAGATCGATGAGCGGGTCGACCGGCCCTTCCCCCAGGCCAGGCTGAAGCTCGCCGGCGCCTGGGAGCAGATGGCCGCCGAAGGGGTCGAAACGCAGGAAATCGAGGCCCGCTTGATCGCCGCCCTGGCCTCGGCCCGCGACCGCGACGCCGCCGCCGGCCGCATGCTGACCGGCCCGCACCGGGGCGATCTGGAGGTCATCCACGCCGAAAAGGACCGCCCGGCGGCGGAATGCTCGACGGGGGAGCAGAAAGCCCTGATTCTGAACCTGGTTTTGGGCCAGGCGGCGCGACTTTCACGTGCAGAATCAGGACCAAACCCTATATTGTTGCTAGACGAAGTCGCAGCGCATCTGGACCGCCGCCGGCGGGCCGCATTGTTCGACGAAATCACGGCGCTCAAGCTGCAGGCCTTCCTCACCGGCACCGACGAGCACCTGTTCGAAGATTTGAAGGGCCGGGCCCAGGGCGTCCATGTGGACGGCTCCAGCCTGACTTATCTGGATACCGAATGACCGACGAAACGCAGATCCCCGACAACACCCCCGAAAACAACGGCCAGGCCGAATACGGCGCGGAATCCATCAAGGTCCTCAAGGGCCTGGACGCCGTGCGCAAACGCCCCGGCATGTACATCGGCGACACCGACGACGGGTCGGGCCTGCACCACATGGTCTATGAGGTGGTGGACAACGCCATCGACGAAACCCTGGCTGGCTGGGCCACGCGGGTCGAGGTGATCCTCAATCCCGACGGCTCGGTCACCGTCACCGACGACGGCCGCGGCATCCCCACCGACATCCACGAGGGCGAAGGCGTCTCGGCGGCCGAGGTCATCATGACCCAGCTGCACGCAGGCGGGAAATTCGACCAGAACTCCTACAAGGTCTCGGGCGGCCTGCACGGCGTGGGCGTCTCGGTGGTGAACGCGCTTTCGGACTGGCTGCGCCTGAAGATCTATCGCGGCGGTAAGGCCTACGAGATGGAGTTCCGCCGCGGCGACGCGGTCTCACCCCTGATCGTCACCGGCGACGCGCCCTTGCGCGAAAACGGCGAGTTCCTGTCGGGGACCGAGGTCACCTTCATGGCCTCGACCGAGACCTTCGCCTTCGTCGAAT
>JAYVDG010000106.1:0-2574 GCA_043749525.1 Phenylobacterium sp. | reverse complement strand
TGTCGGTCACGCCGGAGGCCCGAATCTGGAGGTTTGGCGCGGTGCTCATCTGGCGGCGATCATGGAAGCGTCGCTGCGTCGCGGCAACGGACGCTTTTTGCACCTTCTCAGGGGGGCCTGCCCGCCCTAACTCTCAGGATGGATGGGGAGCAGGCGCATGGCGCGACGGGGACTGGATCTAACAGCCGACGATGTGGTGCGCGGCCTGCTGATCGCGGCCTTCCTGGTCATGCTCGCCGGCGCCATGCCGGGCCATCTGTCGCCGGACTCGATCTCGCAGCTCTATGAGGGCCGGACGGGGACCCGGGAGACCTGGGGGCCGGCCGCCTATGCCTCGGTGCTGGCCGCCTTTGATTCGGTGGTGCCCGGGACCGCGCTCTACCTGATCGGCAGCGGCTTTGTGCTATTCGCCAGTCTGCTGGGCCTCCGAGGCCTGCGGCCGAAGGCGTCTTGGGCGGCGGTTCCCGTGGCCCTGCTGTTCCTGGTCTCCCCCATCATCCTGATCTTCCAGGGTATCGTCTGGAAGGACATCCTGTTCGCCAATCTGGCCGTCGCCGGCTTCTTCCTGCTGGCCCGCGCCAGCGTCAGCTGGCCGGTGCGGCGTCCGCCCTGGATCGTGCTGGCCGTTGCGTTGCTGGCCTTGGCCCTGGCCGCCCAGGTCCGCCAGAACGGCCTGATCACAGCCCCCTTCGCGGCCCTGGCCCTGGCCTGGAGCGTGCGCGGCGAGGGCTGGCGGCGCAGCCTGATCTGGGGCCTGGGCGCCTTCGCCGCCATCGTCGTGGCCTCCCACCTGATCGGCGTGGCCTCCCAGCCGGCCAAGGCGGGGCCGGACACCGCCGGCGGGGTCGGCATCCGTATCCTTGAGCAATACGACATCATCGGCGCGGTGGCCCACGACCCCACCTTGAAGCTCACCGTCTTCAACGCCGCCGACCCCGAGGCCCAGAGCGTGGTCCGCACCCGTGGCGCGCCGCTCTACACCCCCGTGCGCATCGACTACCTGGACGCCGACCCGGCGGTGGGGGCGGTGCTGTGGCGCCAAAGCGACGAGGTGGTCCGCGCCCAGTGGCTGGACATCGTGCTGCACCATCCCGGCGCCTATCTGGCCCACCGGTTCGACGTGTTCCGCTGGGTGTTCCTGACGCCCAAGATCGACAGCTGCCTGCCGCTGTTCGTCGGCGTCGACGGGCCGGCCGACACCCTGAAGAAGCTGGAGATCGCGCCGGGCAAGGACGCCTCGGACCGCGCCCTCTACAACTACGGGACCTGGTTCCTGGACGGGCCGCTGTTCTCGCACCTCAGCTATGCGGTGACTGCGGTCCTGGTGGCGGGCGCTCTGCTGCTGCGGCGCGATCGAGCGGACGTCGCCATCATCGCCCTGATGGTCGCGGCCCTGGCCTTCACGGCGAGCTTCTTCGCCATCTCCATCGCCTGTGACTACCGCTACCTCTACTTCCTGGACCTGGCGGCCATGACCGGCCTGCTCTACCTGGCTCTCGACCCTCCGGTCGCCCAGGTCCGCCGTCTGCTGAGGCGCTGACATGACCATGCTCCGCCTCCTTCCCCTGGCCCTGATCCTGGCGCTCGCCGCCTGCGACAAGCCCGCGCCGCGCACGATGAAGCTGGCGCCGGTCCCGCAACCCAGCCTCCCGGTAGAAAAGCCGGTCGCCCCTTCGACGCGGGCACAGCCGATTACCTGGGACGCGACGGAGGAGACCTTCCGCCTGGGGACGACCCCGCTGAAGGCGGTGCGGATGTGGACCTTCGATGGGGCCAGTGACGGCTTCGTCCTGGCCGGCGGCATCACCGGCCTGGCCCAGAAGGCAGGCCTCCGGGTCACCAATCAGACGCCCGATCCGGCCCTGCGCTCCCCCAGCAACCTGGAGATCAACGGCGCGCGCGGCTCCCTGGTGCTGGTGCGCCTGACCCGGAAGCAGGCCAGTCCGGCCTGGGACGGCTCGCTCTACTACACCACCGCCACCCATGGTGAGGGGCAGGGCTTCTTCGCCAAGCCGGTGATGGGCGGCAGCCCTGCGGTCAACGAGACCCTGATCCTGGCCTACGACATGGCCCATCCCATGGGCGGGGGCGACGACTGGACCACCTCCTTGATCAGCCAGATCCGCCTCGATACCGACGACAGCCCCGGCGGCGCCTTCGTGATCCGTCAGATCGCGGTGACCGAGAACCCGGGCCGCGAAGCGCTGGGCCTGAAGCCGGCGCCCAAGCCGCCGGAAGCGGCCAAGCCGAAGCCGGAGAAGGCTGTGGAACCGGCCAGGCCTGAGAGGACGGACGAGAAGGGCAAGGCGCCTGAGAAGGCCAAGGCAAAGTCCGCCGATCTGGCCAAGAAGACCGAGGCCAAGCCCGCCGCTAAGCCCTAGCCAGTTCGTCCAGGCGGGCGGTGTAGCGCAGGCCGACGGCCCGGGCGCTGAAGTGGGTGCGGATATGGCGGCTGGCCCGGCGGCCCAGGGCGCGGGCCTCGGCGGGGTCGTCCAGCATGCGGGCCATCAGCTGCACGGCGTGTTCGACGCTGGCGTCGGCCCAGACCTGGCCCTCGGGGAACAGGTAGGCGTC
>JAYVDG010000105.1:0-2578 GCA_043749525.1 Phenylobacterium sp. | reverse complement strand
GTGAGCTCGATTTCGCCGCGCCCGTCGCCAAATACTGGCCGGAGTTCGCGGCCAATGGGAAGGCCGAGGTCAAGGTCAGCCACCTGATGAGCCATTCCGCCGGCCTCTCCGGCTGGAAGGAACCCATCACTGTCGAAGACCTCTACGACTGGGAGAAGGCCACCGCCCTGCTGGCCGCCCAGGCGCCCTATTGGGAGCCGGGCACGGCCCCAGGCTACCACGCTCTGACCCAGGGCTACCTCGTGGGCGAGGTGGTGCGCCGCATCACCGGCAAGTCTCTGGGGACCGTGTTCCGCGAGGAGATCGCCGAGCCCCTGGGCGCCGACTTCCACATCGGCCTGCCGGCCAGCGAGGACGCCCGCGTCGCCGACCTGATCCCGCCGCCCCCTGGCGCCGGCATCGCCGACGGCGAGCAGTCCGAGTTGGTGGCCAACATGTCACGCAATCCCGGCATCGACCCGCTGGCCACCCGCACCCGGGCCTGGCGCGGCGCGGAGATCCCCGCCGCCGGCGGCACGGGCAATGCCCGCTCGGTGGCGGAGATTCATGTCCTGCTGGCCAATGGCGGCGTCGCCAAGGGCAAGCGCATCCTCTCCGAGGCTGGCTGCCGCAAGGCCCTGGAGCTGCAGGTGGAGGGGACCGACCTGATCCTCGGCGGCCCGGCCCGCTTTGGCATGGGCTTTGGCCTTCCCAGCGCGACGCTCCCCATGCGCAACCCCAACACCATCTACTGGGGCGGCTATGGCGGCTCGCTGATCATCATCGACATGGATGCGCGCACCACGGTCGCCTACGCCATGAACAAGATGGCCCCCACCACCACCGGCGACCTGCGCGCCTTCACCCTGATGGCGGCGATGGGGTAGCGCCCACACCCTAATAATCGTCATCCTCGGGCTTGTCCCAGGGACCCATGATCTCCGTCTCGCGTTAGAGCGCGCGACTCCGCCGCAGACCTTTGCTGCGCCGCGGAGATCATGGGTGGCCGGGACAAGCCCGGCCATGACGATCAAAGGTGAGGGTTACGCCAGCATGCGCACCTTCGGCTCGCGGTCCCACTGACGGGTGCGGGCGGGCGGCACAAACCTGTCGGCACCCGCCGCGAGGTCCACGATCCCGGCGTCCGGCTCGACATTGGCCTTGTCCAGCAGGGGCTGGGCCTCGGCGGTAAAGCCGATCGCCTTGAGGTGGACGAAGGCGTTGGACACGAAGTCCACCGCCGCGCTCTCCATCAGCAGCTGGTCGCAGCCCGCCTCCGAGACCACCAGGGCCACGGCGTCGAACAGCACGGAAGGCGTGCCCGCCAGCTGGCCGTCCACCGGCAGCAGCTTGCCATCCTTAAGCTTCACGCCGCCGACCTTGGGGGCGACGATCTTGACGCTGGCGCCCTCGGCCAGCGCCGCCTTCTTCACCGCGTTGACCACCGCGCCATCGGCCCCGTCGGTCACCAGGATGGCGACGGCCCGGCCGTTCAGGGTCTCGGGATACTTGCCGATGATCCGCAGGGCGGGCGAGGCGTCCATGTCCATGGGCTTGACCGCCGCGTCGGCCTTGGCCGGCAGGTCCATGGCCAGACCCGCCGCCACCCGCTTGGCGAGGCCCGTGTCGACGTTCTGCAGGTTGCCGAGGATGCGCAGCCGCACATGCTCGAAGCTGCATTTGGACAGCTCGAAGACGAGCGCGCTGGCAAGGTGGGCCTGCTCGATCTCGGTCTGCGACGCATAGAACAGCCGCGCATGGCTGTAGTGATCGGCGAAGGTCTCGGCCCGCAGCCGCACCTTCGGCCCGTCGTTGACCACCTGGGCGGTGCGGAAGCCGCCCTTGGGATCCTCGCGCGGACCACCGGGTTCACCCGCCTCGCCCAGGCTGTTGGGCTCGTAATTGGCCCGGCCGACCGGCACCTCCATCTGCATGTGCCCGTCGCGCTGGAAATTCTGGAAGGGGCAGCCCTTGGCGCGGTTGATCGGCAGCTGGTGGAAGTTCACCGAGCCCAGCCGCGACAGCTGGGTGTCCTGGTATGAGAACAGACGCCCCTGCAGCAGCGGGTCATCCGAGGCGTCGATCCCCGGCGGCATGTTTGTGGGCAGGAAGGCGGCCTGCTCGGTCTCGGCGAAGAAGTTGTCGACGTTGCGGTCCAGCACCATCCGCCCGATCACCTTGATGGGGACCAGCTCCTCGGGGATCAGCTTGGTGGCGTCCAGGATGTCGAAGGGCAGGGCGTCGGCCTGCGCCTGGCTCAGCAGCTGCACCCCGAACTCCCACTGCGGGAATGCGCCTGAGTCGATGGCCTCGAACAGGTCGCGGCGGTGGTAGTCCGGATCGGCGCCGGCGATCTTCACCGCCTCGTCCCAGCAGGTGGACTGGGTCCCCAGCTTCGGCCGCCAGTGGAACTTGACGAAGGTGGCCTCGTCCTTGTCGTTCAGCAGCCGGAAGGTGTTGACGCCAAAGCCCTCCATCATCCGCAGGCTGCGCGGGATGGTGCGGTCCGACATCGCCCACATCACCATGTGGGTGCTCTCCGGCATCAGGCCGATGAAGTCCCAGAAGGTGTCGTGCGCGCTGGCCGCCTGCGGATAGC
>JAYVDG010000104.1:0-2582 GCA_043749525.1 Phenylobacterium sp. | reverse complement strand
GCCATTGCTGACGCAATCAACGCCTTCACCCCAAGTGAGTGCGCCAACGACTTCAAGGCCGCTGGCTACGATGCAAACTGATCGGAATCTGCTCTAGCCGGCGCTCCGCGCCTGCGACATCGCGTCCCCAGTCCGGGGACAGCGAAGCTCAAATCTAAACGCCTCGTTTACCAAGCACTGGGTAAATCCTGCCTAGCGGCGGGCGCATTCTGTGAGGGCCCCCGCTTTGGAAACAGGGACGGCCTCGCGTTGAACAGTTTCGTCGCCGCCTTGCAACGGTTCGGTATCGGACGTCTCGCCGCCATGCTGGGCGTCGGCATCGGGGTGGTCGCGGCGGTTGTCGCCCTGACCATGAACCTCGGCCAACCCAAGTCCCTGCTCTATTCGAACCTGGACCTGAAGGAGGCGAGCTCGATCACTGCGGCCCTCGACCAGGCCAATGTGAAGTACGAGGTCAAGGGCGACGGCTCCACCATAATGGTCGGCCGCGACGAGGTGGCCTCCACCCGCCTGCTGCTCTCGGCCAAGGGCCTGCCGACCTCCGGCTCGGTGGGCTACGAAATCTTCGACAACGCCAACGCCATGGGCCAGACGGACTTCGTCCAGCAACTCAACCGCCAGCGCGCGCTGGAAGGCGAGCTGGCCCGCACCATCCAGGCCCTGGACGGCATCACCTCGGCCCGCGTCCACCTGGTCCTGCCCAAGCGTGAACTGTTCGAGGAAGAGGCCGAACAGCCCTCGGCCTCGGTCAGCATCGGGGTTGGCGGCCGTGAGCCGAGCTCCGATCAGGTCCGCGCCATGCAGAACCTGGTGGCCGGCGCCGTTCCCAACCTGAAGCCCGACCGCGTCACCGTGGTGGACCAGCACGCCAAGACCCTGTCGGGCGGCGAGGCCGGCGACGCCATGGCCGCCGACGGCCGCAAGAGCGACGTCGAACAGCGCATCACCAAGACCATCAAGACCCTGGTCGAGGGCATGGTCGGCGCGGGCAAGGCCCGCGTGAACGTCACCGCCGACCTGGACCTGTCGCGCATCACCATCGCCGAGGAAAAGTTCGATCCGGACGGCCAGGTGATCCGCTCGGAATCCACCACCGAACAGAACGCCAAGGAGAACAGCCCGACCTCTTCGGGCCAGGTTTCCGCCGCCGCCAACATCCCGGGCGCGCCCGGCGCGGACACCGACAACAGCGTCTCCAACAGCGGCAGCACTGAATCCACCACCAACTACGAGATCTCCAAGACCACCCGCACCGAGGTGAAGGAGCCCGGCCAGCTGAAGCGTATCTCCGTGGCCGTGGCCGTGGACGGGATCACCGCCCCCGGCAAGGACGGCAAGCCCGGCGCCTACACCCCGCGCAGCGCCCAGGAGATGCAGCGCCTGGAACAGCTGGTGCGCACCGCGGTCGGCTACGACCAGGCCCGCGGCGACCAGGTGACGGTGGTCAATGTCCGTTTCCCCTCCACGGTCGACGCCGACGGCGTGACGGCGGCCAGCCCGCTGATGGGCTTCGACAAGAACGACATCATGCGCGCCGCCGAGCTGGGGGTGATGGCCATCGTGGCGCTCGCCATGATGATCTTCGTCGTCCGCCCGATGCTGGGCGGCGGCGGCGGTCGCGGCGGCGTCGTGGGCAACGGCCTGCCGGCCCTGACCATGGCCAGCGCCCCGCAGATGACCCGCATCATCACCACCGCCGACGGCCAACCCATGCAGGTCGCCGTCGACCCCAACACCGGCCAGCCGCTTGCCCTGCCCGGCCCCGGCAACGAGCTGGAGTCGCGGATCGACATCGCCCGTATCGAGGGCCAGGTGAAGGCCTCCTCCGTCAAGCGCGTCGCCGAGTTCGTCGACGGCCACCCCGAAGAGTCGGTGTCGCTGCTGCGCACCTGGCTGCATGAGACCACCTGATGGCCGTCGGCTCCAAAGGCAAGACGATCACCGACGTCACCCGCCTGAGCGGGCCGGAGAAGGCGGCCGTCATCCTGCTGGCGCTCGGCGAAGACCACGGCACCATCTGGCAGCAGCTGGACGACGAGGAGATCAAGGAGATCTCCCAGGCCATGGCCGGCCTCGGCAACGTGGCGGCCTCGGTGGTCGAGCAGCTGCTGGTGGACTTCATCTCCGGCATGTCCGGCGCCGGCGCGATCATGGGCTCCTTCGAGCAGACCCAGCGCCTGCTGGCCGCCTTCCTGCCGGCCGAGAAGGTCGACACCCTGATGGAGGAGATCCGCGGTCCCGCAGGTCGCACCATGTGGGACAAGCTGGGCAACGTGAACGAGGCGGTGCTCGCCAACTATCTGAAGAACGAATACCCGCAGACCGTCGCCGTGGTGCTGAGCAAGGTAAAGTCCGACCACGCCGCCCGCGTGCTGGCCGCCCTGCCGGAAGACTTCGCCCTGGAGTGCGTCACCCGCATGCTGCGGATGGAGCCTGTGCAGCGCGAGATCCTCGACAAGATCGAGCAGACCCTGCGGACCGAATTCATGTCGAACCTGGCGCGCACCTCCAAGCGCGACAGCCACGAGATGATGGCCGACATCTTCAACGCCTTCGACCGCCAGACCGAGGCGCGCTTCATC
>JAYVDG010000103.1:0-2586 GCA_043749525.1 Phenylobacterium sp. | reverse complement strand
TACGGACCTCGCGCTCGCCGCCGGTTTCGTCTAGACGCTCCCCTCATGATCGCCTTTTGGGTGGCCGCCGGTCTGATCTCCGCCGCCGCGGCCGGCCTTGTCCTGCACGCCGCCGCGCAAGCCGCGCTGAACGCCGGGTCCCAGGACCCGACGCTGGCCCTCTATCGTCGCCAGCTCGGCGAGATCGACGACCTCGCTGACCGCGGCCTGATCGCCGAGGGCGAGCGCAAAGGCGCCCACGCCGAGGCCGCCCGCCGCCTGCTCCACGCGGCCGACACGGAAGCGGGGCCGTGGAGCGCTGACGCCAATCTGCGCAAGCCGGTGCTGGCGGTGGCGGCCCTGGTCCCGCTGGTCTCGCTCGTCCTCTATCTGTGGGTTGGCTCCCCCGGCTATCCCGACCAGAGCTTCAAGTCGCGGCTGGCGACCTGGCGCGCCTCTGATCCCGCCACCCTCACGGCGCCGGAAATGGCCGCCGTCCTCCAGGCCATGACGGTCGAGCGGCCCAAGGACGCGGAGGGCTTCCACTACCTGGCCCTGGCCTATGCGGCCTCCGACAATCCGTCAGGCAGCGCGCGCGCCCTGCGCCACGCCATCGAACTGGCGCCCGAGCGCGCCGACCTGTGGGAACTGCTGGGTGAGGCCCTGATCGCCCAGGGCGGCGGCGAGGTCACGCCCCGGGCGAAGGCGGCTTTCGAGCAAGCCCTGAAGCTCGACCCCAAGGCGGTCACTCCGCGCTTCCACCTGGCCCGCGCCCGTATCGCGGCCGGGGACAAGGCCGGCGGGATCGCCGCCTGGCGCGCCCTGCAGGCCGACCTGCCCGCCAGCGACCCCCGCCGCGGCGCCTTGGCCTCCGCCATCTCGGAGGCGCAGACGGGTCCGGCGCCCTCGGCCCGTCCCGCGCCGCCGCAGATGGACGCCATCCGCGGCATGGTCGCCGGCCTGGCCGCCAAGCTGGAGGCTGACCCCAGCGACGGCGAGGGCTGGCTGCGGCTCGTGAAGTCCTATGCCGTGCTCGGCGACACCGCCAAGCGCGACGCAGCGCTGGCGATCGCCCGCAAGCGGTTCGCCGCCGATCCCGATCTGCTCAAGGCCCTGGCCGCAGCGGCCGCAACGGAGCCCATGCGATGAGCGGCTGGCTGCCCAAGTCCGCCAAGGCGCGCCGTCGCCTGACCCTGCTGGCGGCCATCGCGCCGGTGCTCGCCCTCGCTGTCGGCCTGACGCTCTGGGGCCTCTCGGACTCCATCTCGTTCTTCTACACCCCGAGCCAGGCCGCCGCCGCCAAGCCGCCGGCCGGCCGCACCGTCCAGCTGGGCGGCCTCGTGCAGACCGGCAGCGTGGTCAAGCACCCTGACGGCCGGGTGGAGTTCACGGTCCGCGACCAGACCGCCGCCGACAAGGTGGTGTTCCAGGGCGATCTGCCCGACCTGTTCCGCGAGGGGCAGGGGATCGTCGCCACCGGCGCCTATGACGAGGGCGGCACCTTCCACGCCAAGCAGGTCCTGGCCAAGCACGACGAGCGCTACATGCCCCGCGAGGTCTCCAAGGCCCTGAAGGCCCAGGGCGAGTGGCGCGGCGATGGCGCCAAGCCCAGCTACGACACCCCTGCGAAGTCCCCCATCACATGATCGCAGAGACCGGCGCCTTCGCCCTGATCCTCGCCCTGGTGCTGTCGGTGGCCCAGGTGGCCTTCTCCGTGGCCGGCCACTGGCGGCGCTCCAGCGTGCTGGCCGGGGCCGGCGCGGGCGCGGGCCTGGCCGCCTTCGCCGCCGTGGCGCTCGCCTTCGCCGCCCTGATGCACGCCTTCGTCACCTCCGACTTCTCGGTGGCCAATGTCGCGGCCAATTCCCACACCGAGAAGCCGCTGCTCTACAAGGTGGCCGGGACCTGGGGCAGCCACGAGGGCTCCATGCTGCTCTGGTGCCTCGCCCTGACCGGCTTCGGCGCCGCGGTCGCCGGCTTCAAGCGCGGCCTGCCGCTGGGGCTCAAGGCCGTCACGGTCGCCACCCAAGGGGCGCTGGGCGCGGTGTTCCTGGCCTACACCGTCTTCGCCTCCAACCCCTTCGCGCGCCTGGTCCAGATCCCCATCGAGGGCCGCTCGCTGAACCCGCTGCTGCAGGACCCGGCGCTGGCGATCCACCCGCCCTTCCTCTATGCGGGCTATGTCGGCATGTCGGTAGTGTTCTCCCTGGCCGTCGCCGCCCTGGTGGAGGGCCGCGCCGACGCCGCCTGGGCCCGCTGGGTCCGGCCCTGGACCCTGATGGCCTGGAGCCTGCTCACCGTCGGCATCACGCTCGGCGCCTTCTGGGCCTATTACGAGCTGGGCTGGGGCGGCTGGTGGTTCTGGGATCCGGTGGAGAACGCCAGCTTCATGCCCTGGCTGATCGCCACGGCCCTGCTGCACTCGGCCATCGTGACGGAGAAGCGCGGGGCGCTGGCCGGATGGACCATCTTCCTGGCGCTCGGCGCCTTCACCTTCTCCATGCTGGGCGCCTTCCTGGTGCGCTCGGGCGTGCTCACCAGCGTCCACGCCTTCGCCGTCGACCCGACCCGCGGCGTCCTGCTGCTGATGATCCTGGGGGTCACGGC
>JAYVDG010000102.1:0-7237 GCA_043749525.1 Phenylobacterium sp. | reverse complement strand
TCGTCGCCATCGCCAGGATGGATCGTCGTCGCCGCAAACAGCATCCTCAAAGCCAACCAGCCCTGGCAGAAGACCGCTTGACCCAACACAGTCGCCGGGACAAGCCCGGGGATGACGGTGGTTGGTGGCTTCGGCCGGGTGGCGGCTTAGCGGCGGCGCGCGAGCACCAGGGCTTCCATCGCCAGCAGCAGGGCCGCGCCCGCCGCCAGCCAGGCGGCGATCGGCTTGTCGGCCTGCTCGGCGACATAGACGCCGGCAAGGCCCCAGATAATGGAAACCAGGTAGGCCGCCGAGCCCAGCCGCCAGCCGACGAAGCCGCCTACCAGCAGCACCGCGGCGACGCCGATCACGGCCCAGGTGAGGTCCGGGCCGATGATCCCCTGGGCGGTCAGCACCGTCAGGATGTTGATGGCCGAGGCGATGGTCAGCCAGCCGGCCAGCAGGCCCAGGGGCCAGACGATCAGCAGTCTGTCGCGGAAGGCCGGGGAGGGGGCTTCGGCGTGGGCGCGCATCAGCCCCGCCACCATCGTCGCGGCCGAGACGACGATGATCGCCACGCTCAGCCATTGCTGATTGAAGGCCGAGGCCAGGATCCAGGCGCCGCAGCCGGCGACGGCGAGGGCGGACGGCCAGCCGATGGCGCGCAGGGTGGGCGTCTCAAGGGCCACGGTCAGCTGATAGACGGCGTAGGCGGCCAGGCCGAGATAGATCAGGCCCCAGATGGAAAAGGCGTAGCCGGCGGCCCGCAGCGTCTGGTCGCCCTGGCCGGAGAACTCGGCGGCCGACAGCCCGATGTTCTGGGTCATCTGAATGGCTGGAATGGCGATGGCGGCGACCACGGCCAGCACTACGGCCAGGCTGCGCCCCAGGGGTCTTGTGCTCATGTCATGGCTCCGCTTGAACCCAGGAAAAGCCGCCGCGCGGCGGCGGTTCCGTCGAAGACTGACAATGTGGGTGAGGCGGGACCTCGAAGGTCCCGGATTTCCAATGGCTCCCCGGAGCAGGACTCGAACCTGCGACAAGTCGGTTAACAGCCGACTGCTCTACCAGCTGAGCTATCCGGGATCACCGTTGGAGGCGGGCGTATACGATGGCCCGCGCGTCGGTGCAAGTCGGTCTGAGCGCTCTTTTAGTACCCTGCGGCTTTGCCGTTCGGCTGGCCGTCGACGATCTGGTCCAGGTACTCGCTGAGCCCGTAGCCCACGAGATCGCCGCAGCGGTATTCGGTCATGCCTTCGGTGATGCGGGTCTGCAGCTCCTGGCCCTCGGGCGTGGTGCGGCGGTTGCGCAGGGGGATCAGGGACATGACCTTGCCGGTCACTTCGTAACTCTTGCCGCCCTGGGTCTTCACCTTCGCGCGCAGGGCGGTCTGGTAGCCCTTGTCGTCCCAGTCGTTATCGATCATGCACTCAGAAATCAGGTCATAGGCGCCACCCTCGAACACCATGCCGCCCTGGCGCGCGCCGCCCTTTCCGTCGCCGATCACCGACAGCATCATCCCGAAGTCGCGGCCGAAGTTCATCGGGCACCAGCGATACCAGTCGATGGCCTGCCAGTGGCGAGGGCCCCAGGACTTGTCGCGCAGGCCGTAGCCCTCGATCTCGAACCGCTCGTCGCCGATGATGAAGACGCCCTTGGCCGCGCAGTGCTGTTCGTAGTGCGCCTTGGCGAAGGATTTCTCGGGGTCGATCTGGATGGCCACCCCGTCCTCGCGGACCGTTTCGCCGCCGTACATAGGCGAAACACCCTCGTAATCGAGGGTGATGGTGCAGGGTAGGGACGGATTGTCGCGGAAAGCCTTTTTCGGGTCCGCCATCTCGTGGGGCCGCTCCAGAATCAGCGCCTTGCCCGAATAGGTCACCTTCAGATGCTTGAAGGGCTCCACCACCTCGACCTTGAGTCCCCCGGCGTTCATCTCCGAATTGTCGGTGATGGCGGGCCGGGCGAACATGAAGCCCACCCGTCCGTCGGGCAGGTAGAGGCAGATGGTCATCTCGGCGTAGTGCTCGTTGGCGCGGTTGCCGATGCGGAACCAGCCGCCGGTCTTCGTCCGCGGATCGAAGACGTTGAAGTACATGCTTTCGTTGTAGTTTTTGACGTCACCGGGATCGTGGGTGAACTCGTCCTGGGGTTCCAGACGGGTCTTGAAGCCGGTCGGGGCCTTGGCCATGGCGCATCCTCCACACGCGGTTTTGGGAGGAACCTGCGCGCCTTGACGCAGGGGCCGCCAAGCCAATCCGGCGGCGGGCCAAAAAAAGAGCCCGGCCGAAGCCGGGCTGTGAAGTGGTGATGGTGGGGTGTCTTCAAGGAAGACCACCAGAGACTCGGCTCTTATGGTTAATCAGGTCTTAACTGGAAGTTCCCCAGGCGCCCTCGACGGGGGCGGGCTGCCTCGGCTAACTCAGGGCCGGTCTCAGGCGGAATCGCATGCGCATTCATTTCACGGGCATAGCCGGAGCGGGCATGAGCGCGGTGGCGCTGATGATGCGCGACGCGGGCCACGAGGTCTCCGGCTCCGACGAGGACGTCTTCCCGCCGATGTCGACCTATGTGGCGGGGCTGGGCTTCCCGGTGACTTACCATTTCGACGCCGCCAACCTGCCTGAGCATCTGGACGTTCTGGTGCTGGGGACCAGCGCCAAGCTGGGGGGCGACGACAATGTCGAGGTGGCCGCCGCCCGGGCGCGCGGCGTGCGTATCACCACCTTCGCCGAACTGGTGGGGGAGCAGACGGCGCATCGCGAGAACATCGTGGTGGCCGGCTCCTTCGGGAAATCCACCTGCACCGCGCTGATGGCCCACATCCTGCGCCAGGCCGGCCATGACTCGGGCTGGATGATCGGCGCCATCTCGCCCTCCCTGCCGGCCACCGGCCATTGGGGGACGCGCCACGAGATCGTGCTGGAGGGGGACGAGTACATCGTCGGCAATGGCGACACGCGGTCCAAGTTCGCGCTGTACCACCCGCGCCACCTGCTGCTGACCTCGCTGATCCACGACCACGTCAACGTCTTCCCGACCTTCCACGACTACGAGGCTCCGTTCATCGCGCTGATGCACGACCTGCCCAAGGGCGGGCTGATGGTGGCCCGTGACCACTCGGCCGTGCACAAGATCGCCGCCGAAACCGACGCCCACGTGGTCTGGTACGACACCGTCCCCTGCGACGGCTGGTTCAGCGAGGATGTGGTCTATGGCGAGACCACCACCTTCAAGCTGGTGAGGCCTGATGGGGAGCGCATCGCGCTCACCACCACCCTGCTGGGCGCCCACAACATCGAGAACATCGTCGGGGTCTCGGCCTTCTTGCTGGAGCGCCATCTGGTGAGCGAGGCCGACCTGGTTCAAGGCCTGGCCAGTTTCGAGGGCATCCGCCGCCGGCTGGACCGCCTGACCAAGACCTCGAAGGTCCCGCTGATCGAGGGCTTCGGCTCGTCCTACGAGAAGGCCCGCTCGGCCATCGACGCCCTGCAACTGCACTATCCCGAGCGGCCGCTGATCGTGGTGTTCGAGCCGCACACCTTCTCCTGGCGCAGCAAGGACGCCCTGGCCTGGTACGACACGGTGTTCGCGGGCGTTTCCCGCGTGCTGCTCATCCCGCCGCCGGGCCATGGCGCGCAGACCCATCACCAGTCCACCCACGCCGAGATCCTGGAGCGGGTCTATCAGGCCGGCGTCCCGGTGGAGGGGCCAACCAGCGCGGACGCGGTCACACAATCCCTCTCCCATCTGAACGGCGACGAGATCGTCCTGCTGCTTTCTTCAGGTCCCTTGCTGGGCCTGCCCGACAGCCTGCCGGCGGTGATGGATCGCCTCTACGGATAAGGACCGCCCATGCGCCTGCCGATGATCGCCCTGGCCGCCGCCCTGGCCCTGGCCGCCTGCCAGAAGCCCGCCCCGTCCGTGCCGCCGACCCCGACGGTGGCAGCCCTGACCCAGGCCCAGCAGGACGCCGCCCGCGAGGCTCTGTCGGCGCACGAGGGAGAATGGGGCTGTTCGGCGCCGGCGCTTTTCGACCAGAACATGCGCCGGCTTTTGGTGGAGGCCCCCGAGGCCTTCGTCGTCTCGCCGGCCGGATTCCCGGGTCCGGTGGTGGTGGGCGGGGCGACGGGCGCCACGGTGTTCCGCAAGTCGGGGACCGGCTGGGCCGGTTACATGATCGACCCGCTCTCCCAGGTGCAGGCCGTGCGCTACGGGCCGGCCGGCCTCTACCTGATCACCAAGGTGACCCGCGAGGGCGGCGGGCCTCTGGGCATCGCCCTGCTGCCCGTTGGCGGCGGCGCCCTGACCTGCGTGGGCCTGGCCTCGCCGGAGGGGCTGAACGCCCCGGCTGAACATCCCGAGTTCGTCAGCCTGTCCCTCGACGCCAAGGGCAAGGGCTCGCTGGTGGCCAAGGTCGAGCGCGAGGACAAGCCGCTCGCCTGGTTCCGCTACGACACCACCGACGCCGGCGCGACCTGGACCGAGGCCAAGCCCGTCACCGGCACTGAAGGGACGGACCTGACGGCACCAGACCAGACCAAGGTCCCGGCCGCCCTGGCCCACGAGATCGCCGGGCGCTAGAGCCCGGCCTCGGCATAGGCCTTCTTCTTCGGCCCCAGGAAGCCGAACAGGAAGGCGGCGACCTTGCGGATCTGGATCTCCTCGGCGCCCTCGGTGATCCGGTAGCGGCGGTGGTGGCGGTAGATGTGCTCGAAGGGCTTGTGCCGCGAATAGCCGATGCCGCCGTGCACCTGCATGGCGCGGTCAGCGGCCTCGCAGACCAGGCGGTTGGCCCAGTAGTTACACATCGAGACCTTGTCGGAGATCTGCCGCTCGATCTCCTTGTGCTCCATGTGGTCCATGTCCCAGGCGGTCTTGCGGATCAGCCAGCGGAGCATCTCGCACTGGGTGGCAAGCTCCACCAGCGGCCACTGGATGGCTTGGTTGTCGGCCAAGGGCTTGCCGAAAGGCTTGCGGGCGCGAGCATATTTCACGCTCTCCTCGATGCAGTAGACCGCCGCGCCGAGCGACGAGGCCGCCTGGCGGATGCGGTTCTGGTGCACGAAGCTCTGGCCGAGACCCAGGCCCCGGTCGATCTGGCCCCAGTAGCTGTCCTCCGGCACCCAGACCTCGGTGAAGCTGACGCGGGGGTGGTCGGTGGGCATGTTGAAGGTCCAGAGGTATTCCTCGACCTTCACGCCGGGGGTGTCGGCCGGCACGATGAAGCAGGTGATGCCGGTGGCGTCGCCGTCCTTGCCGCTCGTGCGGGCGAAGACCATGACGTGGGTGGCCACGTGCATGCCGGTCGTCCACATCTTTTCGCCCTGGATCAGCCAGCCGGGCTGGCCGTCCTTGTCCTGGCGCACCGCGGTGGTGTCCATCCAGGTGGCGTCGGAGCCGTGCTGCGGCTCGGTGAGGCCAAAGCCTGTGCGCATCTTGCCGGCCAGCAGGTTCGCGCCGTCGCGCTCGTACTGGGCGTTGGTGGCGAACTCCTTGAACATCAGGATGAAGGGGTTGTTGCCGACGATCGAGTGCTCGTTCTGCAGGTCGTTGTGCAAACCCAGGCCCCTGGCGGCCAGGTGCTCGCGGATCACCGCCATGTCGAGGTTGGAGCCGCCCTTGCCCCCCATCTCCGGCGGCCAGGCGTAGCGCAGGTGCCCGGCCTCGTCGGCCAGCTTGCGGGCCTGGCCCAGCAATTCCTCCCATTCCTTCTTCGGCAGGCCGCCGGCGTCCCAGTCGGTGCGCTCGTATTCCCGGCGATGGTCGAAGTAGCGCATGTTGTCGTCGCGCTGCTCGAGCGGCTTGATCTTGGCCTCGATGAAGCTGTCCAGCTCCGCCAGATATGCGACGAGTTCGGGGGGCAGGTTGAAGTCCATGGCGTTTCCCTTCGGCCTGTTTTTTGGAACCGGGTGGCCGATCATTTTGACGATTTACAAGCCGACGCTCAGGGCCGCAGATCGTCAAGCCTGAGTCAGCTTGAGGTTCCGCCACGTCATGGAAGTCGATATCGCACAAGCGCTTGCGCGACTTGCGCCGACCCTCGGAGGGGCGGGCGTCGAGGCCGCCCAGCGCCTGTCGGGCGGGGCGAGCATGGAGACCTGGGCCTTCACCCTGACGGGACCTGATGGGCCGCGCGAGATGATCCTGCGCCGCCGTCCCGGCCCCTTCGACGAGGAGACTTCGCGCTCCACCTCGCTGGCCACCGAGGCCGCCCTGATTCAGGCTGCCGCCAAGGTGGGCGCGCCCGTGGCGCCGCTGGTGCGGCTGTGTGAGCCAGGCGACGGCATCGGCGAGGCGCACATCACCGTGCGCATCGGCGGCGAGGCCCTGGGCCGCAAGATCGTCACCGACCCGCGGTTCGAGGGCGTGCGGCCAATCCTCGCCAAGCAGTGCGGCCAGATCCTGGCCCAGATTCATTCGGCTTCGCCCGACGGCATCCCGCTGAAGCGGTCCGACGCCGCCGAGGAACTGGACCGCTACGAGCAGGTCTATCGCCAGTCGGGCGCCCAACGGCCGATCCTGGAGCTGGCCTTCCAGCACCTGAAGAAGCACACGCCCGCGCCAGTAGCCGTCGTGCTGCTGCATGGCGACTTTCGGAATGGGAACCTGATGATCAGCCCTGACACCGGTGTCGCGGCCGTTCTGGACTGGGAGCTCTCCCACCTGGGGGACCCGGCCGAGGACCTGGGATGGCTGTGCGTCAATTCCTGGCGCTTCGGACGCAGCGACAGGCCGGTGGGCGGGTTCGGCGAGTACGGCGACTTGCTGGCCGGTTACGCTGAGGCGGGCGGGGTGGCGATCGACCTGAGCCGCGTCCGCTACTGGCAGGCCCTTGGCTCTCTGAAGTGGGGCGTCATGTGCCTGATGATGTATTCCAGCTACGCCGCCGGGACCGAGAGCTCGGTGGAGCGGCCGATGATCGGACGCCGGGTCTCGGAGACCGAGATCGATCTCGCCAACCTGCTGGAGGCCGGCCTGTGATCACCCATCCGCGTACCGAGGAGCTGGTGGAGGCCGTGGCCCGCTGGATCGACACCATCCGCCCGGAGCTGAAGTCCCGCGACGCCTTCCTGGCCCGGGTGGCGGTCAATGTCCTGGGCGTGGTGCAGCGTGAGCTGACCCTGGGCCCCGCCGCCGAGGCCGACGCCGTGGAGCGGATGTCGGGCCTGCTGGGCCATGGGGGCGGCTATGCCGACCTCACCGCTGAACTCTGCGCCAAGCTGCAGGCCGGCGAGCTGCACGCCGAGACGCCCGG
>JAYVDG010000101.1:0-2589 GCA_043749525.1 Phenylobacterium sp. | reverse complement strand
CCAGGGCGGCTCGGCCGGTGGCGAGGTTGGAAATCAGGGCTGCGCGCCGGGCGTCTGACATCGCCATGAAGGCGGGCCCCCATTCCAGGCCGAGCCTGCGGCGCAGCAAGGTCAGCTTGGCGCTGTCGGCGCGCGCCTGGGCGGCGGCGGCTTCGGCCACCTTACGCGCCACGGTGGCGTCGGCGGCGGCAAGGAGCTTGGTGCGGGCAGCCTCGGCGTTCGAGGCCTGGGCGGCGGCCGCGGCGCTGAGCAGGTCGGCATCCAGCTGAGCCAGGGGGCCAGGATCGAGGACGCGGGCGAAACCGGTCGTCGCCCCCGCGTGCCGAGCTGCAACGACGGCCTGAACCGTCACCCCCAGACGCTTCTGGAGCTTGGCGTCGGCCTCGACGCTCGTGGCCAGGGCCGGGGTCGCCAGCAGCATCGCGACAGCGGCGAGGGTCGGCAGTCTCATCTGGCGGCTCCGAGGCGTTTGAAATTGTCCTGCAGCAGGGCATGCTCGGCCGGATCGAAGGAGGTACGCAGCGCATCCTCCAGGTCGAGGATGGCCAAGCGGTGCGCCCGTTGGGCGTCCAGCAGAGCCAGTTCGGCGTCCAGCACGGCGGCCTGAGCGGCCAGGTCGTCGACCCGATCGCCCTCGCCGGCCCGCACCATCGCCCCGGTCCCCTGCGCGGCCCGGCGCGCGATCGGCAGGTCGCGGTCGCGGGCCAGCTGTTCGGCGCTTAGCGCTGCCGCCAGGCTCGCCGCCGCCTGATCCGCCGCCGTCAGCACCGCGGCCTGTACGGCCTCCAGCGAGCGCCCCGCCTCTGTCCGCCGCGCTTCGGCCTGGGCGATGGCGGCGCGGTTGAGGTCGAGGGGCGGCAGAACCAGGGTCAGGTTGAACGGGATCTTCTGGACTCCATGGTCGTAGGTATAGCCGGGGCCGATACGGACCTCGGGATATTGCCGGGCCACCTCGGTGCGCAGGGCGGACTCGGCCAGGTCGTAGTCCACAACGGCGCGCAGCACGTCCTTGCGGGTCAGCGGCGCCTGCTCGCGCAGGGATCGCCAATCCGGGGTGGCCGAGGCCGGCGGCGCCAGGTTCAGATCGGCGACGGCTGCGGTCGCGACTCCCAGCGCCTGGGCCAGGACGGCGTCGGACTGACCGCGGCGGCTTCGGGCGTCTGAGAGCCGACGCTCTGCCGTCACCAGATCGGCTTGGGCGGTGAGCGCCAGGCTGCGTGGATCTTCTCCCGCCGCGACCCGCCGATCCAGGCGCTCTGCGCGCTGACGGCGCAGGTCCGCGGCGCGCCCGGCGATGGCGATCTCCGCATCGGCGCTTTGGCGATCTGCGACAGCGCGCGCCAGGGCCGCCCGAACCGTCCAGACCACTTCGGCGTGGTCGTAGCGCGCCTGTAGGGCGGTGAGTTCGGCCTGACCGATCCGCCCGGACTTCCGCGCCCCGATATCCAAGGGGATGTCTGAACCCACGCCGTAGAGCCAATGCGAGGCTTCGTCCGAATATTCCGCGGTCAGGGTCAGGGTGGCGACCTGGGGCACGTGTGCCACCTGCACCGCCGCCTGCGCTGTGCGCACCTTGGCGGCGGCCTCGGCGATCTGGGCGTTGTCAGCCAGGGCGAGCTCCAGCAGATCGGCGGCCGTCCACCGGCCACTAGGGGGCAGCGTCAGGCTCCGGCCAGCCACCGCCACCGGATAGGCGTCGAGGCGCGGAGGCGCTGGCGTATAGGTTTGGCAAGCGGAAAGCAGGAAGAGCCCCGCCAGGCCCGAGCGGAGCGGCAGCTTCATTTCCCGACGACGAGCAGCTCGAAGGTGCCGGGGGTCGGGGCCGGGCGGCCGCCGTCAGTGGGAATGACGTACTTGGCGACCGGCAGGAAGACCCGGCCGCTGACGGTGTCCAACGCCAGGGTCCGCGCGCCCTTCTGGGTCTCAATGGTGTCGATCAAGGTGGCGTCGCCATGGCTCACCGAGATCACCGACAGGGTCCCCGCCATCCCGGCTGGGATGAAGGCGAGGTGGCGGCCGGCGTCATAGGCCACGCCGTCAGCGCCGTCGCCGATCTTGATCTGGCGCACCACCTTGCCGGTGTCGGCGGCCACCACCTCGGCGACGCCGTCGCAGGACGAGATCAGCAGCTTGTCGGCGGCGGCATAGGCGATACCGGTCGGACCCTCGCAGCCCGCCAGCTCGTAGCGGGCGGTCACCTTGCGGCCCGGAATATCAAGGACCGCGATCTGGTTCTTGTCCTCGACATTGACGAAGACGCGGCCCTTGCCGTCGACGGCGGCGGCTTCGAGGATTCCGCCGACCGCGATGGTCCCCACCGCCGTGTGGGTCTTGGCGTCCACCAGGGTTACCGTGCCGCCCTTGTGGTCCATGACCAGCAGCAGGCCGGTCTTCGGCTCGATAACGGCGTCGTCGGGGCCATTTCCGGTGGGCACGGTGGCCAGGAGGGCGCCGGTGGTCGCATCCACGAAGGTGACAGTGTTGGCGCTCCCGTTGGTGATCGCCACCTCCTTGCCGCCGTTGACCGGGAAGGCGGCGTGGCCGCGCGCCGCGGGGGCGAAGGCCGGATTGACCGCTCGCGTCTTCAGG
>JAYVDG010000100.1:0-2590 GCA_043749525.1 Phenylobacterium sp. | reverse complement strand
TTGTCGTTCAGCCATTGCGAAGGATGATTGCAGATCTGCTTCAGCCGCATCAGCGTGGTGAGCACGATGCCCTTGCGCTCGATCCCCTCGGTCTCCTGGAGTTTCCTGGCCAGATCCGACACGGTCTGGGCATAGAGCGCGGCCTGTCTGCGGCTGAGGGCGCAATGCGCGGTGACCTCGGTCTTGTCGGGCAGATCGGCGATGACCGCCTTGTCGGTCTTCATCCGCCGCAGGATGTAAGGCCGCACAAGCTCACGCAACGGCCCGTAGGGATTGTGTTCGCGCTCCGCCAGGCGCTTGGCATAGGTCGAGAATTGCGACGCCGTCCCCAGCAGCCCCGGGTTGATGACGTCGAAGATCGACCACAGGTCGCCCAGGTGGTTTTCCACCGGCGTCCCGGTCAGGGCGATGCGGGCGTCAGCCTTGAGCGCCTTGGCCGCCCGGGTCTGCTTGGCCTTGGGGTTCTTGATCGCCTGGGCTTCATCGAGGATGACCAGTCGCCATGGCGTCTCAGTCAGCACCGGCATGCGGAGCAGCGAGCCGTAGCTGGTGATCGCCAGGTCAAGTCCCTGCAGGTCGTCAGGCGTGACCTGTCTTACCTGCTCCGCCGTCATGACGGAGGGATGCACGATACGGGCGTTCAGGCTGGGCGCGAACCGCTCGATCTCCTCGGCCCAGTTGGCCAGCAGGGACGCGGGCGCCACCAGCAGGCTCGGGCGTTTCCCGCCGTCCGTCTTTCCCGCCTGCGCCAACAGCAGCGCGAGCACCTGGATCGTCTTGCCCAGCCCCATGTCGTCGGCGAGGCAGGCCCCCAGGCCAAGCCCGGACAGCAGCCGCAGCCATTCCACGCCGACCGCTTGATAAGGCCGTAAAACTCCCTTCAGGCCGGGACCGGGATCCGCGCCCAGACCTTGCGGCGCGCGCAAGGCCGCCAGGGTCTCCGCCAGCCAGGGCCCCGCGGTGACCTGCGCCCAGTCGGCCGTCGCCGGGTCGGCGCCGTCGTCGGTCAGCGACGCGCCGGCCAGCAGGCGCATGGCCTCGGCGAAGGTCAGGCCGTCGCGCTCGGCCCGCGCCTGGGCGTCTCTGAATTGGCGCAGGGCGCGCTCCAGGCGCTCGCGGTCGATCTCCACCCAGGCGCCGCGCAGCAGGACCAGGCTGTCCGTCCCGGCGAGCAATGTGGCGATTTCGTCATCGCTGAGCGGCTCGCCCTCCAGGGTCACGGCCATTTCGAAGTCGAGCAGGCTGTCCAAGCCGAGCGCCGAGGGTGCGCGCGCGCCGACCGTTGCGGCGACCTTGGGTCGGGCCGGCCGGTTGGCGCGCCAGGTGGCCGGCATGCGCAGGATCACCCCGGCGCCTTCGAGCTGAGGCGCGCTGGCCAGGAACTGCGCGGCGTCGGCGGGCGTCCAGCGCAGCGGATGGAAGACCTCGCCCGTATCGACCATCGCGCGCAGCCAGTCGCAGGCTTCGGCGGCGCGCTGCACCGGCATCAGCAGCGACAGCAGCCTGTTCCGGTTCGCCGGCCCGGCATACTCGCGCCTCGCCTGCGCCAACGGCAGATGTTGCGCCTTGGCCTGGGCCGACAACCGGCTGGTGAAGGTGGCCATGAAGGCGAAGGGATACGCCGGATCGTCCCGGTTCTCGGCCAGGTTGAAGTGCACCCTGCCCAGCAGATTCCAAGCGGGGTTCAACGATCTCAGGAAGCTTTGCAGATCCATTCCGCTGGCGTTCAGAGACGCCGCAAACGCCTCGCTCAAGTCCGTCCACAGCGCGCCCATGACGTCGGGTGTGAGACATTCCGCACCCGGCATCAGCGGTGCGGTCAGCACCAGGGTCGCCAACTCGCCGCCAGTCGGCGGCGGCACGCTCGGCAAGGCGGCCGGCGACCTGTCGTCCGGCGTCCCGCCCGAGGCCTGCACGCAAAGGGCGGAGACATAGCCGGCGGCGAAATCGCGCCACCAGACGAACGCCGGCGGCAACACACGGCCGACCTCGCCCGCCAGCTGCATCAGGCCGTGGCCGGAGCCCAGGGCGAACGCCGCGGCCAGGCGCCTGGCGATCCTCTCGTCCAGGATCGGGGCGTCCTCAGTTGTCTCCGATAGCAGCCGCCCATGCGGCGTCAGGCGCAGACCGAGACGAGCTAGGGCAGGCGCGCCATCCCCCGGGCCGCGTTCCTCCATGGAAGACAGGGCTGTTGTCAGGCTGCGGCTCTCAACGGCTTGGCCCGTTCGATCCTCGATCGCTGCGCAGGGCTGTGCATGGCGTCCCAGAGGTCGCTCCGCCGCTGGACGTTGAGCCAGAAGTCCGGGCTGCCACCGAACACACGGGCGAGGATCAGGGCCGTCGCGGCGGTGACGCCGCGCCGGTCGTTGCACAGCTCGTTGACATGCTTGCGCTGGACGCCCATCGCCTCGGCCAGGGCCGCTTGGGTCAGGCCCATCGGCGCCATGAACTCCTCCACCAGAATTTCCGCCACCGTCGCGGGCTTGCGCCTGGTCATCAACATGGCTCGCCTCACCTGTAGCTGTGGTCATCGAGATAGGCGTCCGCGGCCTCGCCGCGGCCGGCGTCCCATTGGAAAATCAGCCGCCAC
>JAYVDG010000099.1:0-2608 GCA_043749525.1 Phenylobacterium sp. | reverse complement strand
TGCACGGCAACGCCAGCTACGCGACCTGCCTGGACTGCGGGATGCGCCACGAACTGGCCGACCTGAAGGCGCGGTTCGAGGCGACCGACGAATTGCCGGTCTGCCAGGCCTGCGGCGGCGTCGTGAAGACCGCCACCATCTCCTTTGGCCAACAGCTGAAGCCCGAGGTGCTACGGCGCGCGGAGCTGGAGGCCCTGAACAGCGACCTGTTTCTCGTCCTCGGCTCGTCCCTGGTGGTCTATCCCGCCGCGGCCCTGCCGCAGATCGCCAAGCGCAACGGGGCGGCCCTGGCCATCCTCAACCGCGAGCCCACAGACATCGACGGCATGGCCGACCTGGTCCTGAACGACGAGATCGGGCCCGCGATGAGCGAGGTCGCCGCGAGTCTCTAGGCTTGGTCGCGCCTTCCGGGCGGCGAACCGGTTTCCACTTCGGCGCTAGCCTTTAGGGGCGACCGGCCTGGCGCGCAGCTTGGCGGGGACCGGATCAGCGCGGAAGTCGGCCACCAGGCCGATCTTGGCGTTGCACGACGGGCAGCGGATCACGACGTCCTCGGCCAGCTCGTCACCCACATTGAAGCCGGCGCCGCAGGGCTTGCACTTCCAGGCGAAGACCTGGGCGGGCGGCGGCGGAAGGGGCGCGGGGCACCGAGCCTTGCGGATCGGCTCCGGGCCCAGGGGCCGCGTCGGCGGGTTCTTCAGGCTGAGGATCTTGCGGGGGCGAGGTTCGTCGGTCATGGCGCTTTTAGGCTTGGGCGACAGGCGCCGCCCCCGGAACTAGGCCTCTTGCCCAGGCAGGGCAAGGCGCACGCGAGACCTCATCGCATCCCAAACCCGTTTGGCGATGAATTTTTAACGCTCAGAGCCGAGGATTCGCGACTGATTCCCAGGGAGCCCCCCGCCATGCTGACCCCCGAATGCTGCCGCGCCGGCCGCGCCCTCCTCGACTGGAGCCTGAAGGACCTGGCCGAGAAATCCGGCGTCGCCTTCACCACCATCTCTCAGTTCGAGAACGGCCGCCCCGCCCACGGAACCACCCAGAAGCGCCTGACCAAGGCCCTGGAAGGCAACGGCGTGAAGCTGCTGGCCGAGGCTGGCTGGACCGGGGCGGTGCTGTTGCGCGCCCGCGCTTGACGGCCTGACCCCCAGGGCCGACATGCTCGCCGGCTAGACGGGGAACTTAGACCATGGCCACCAAAGCCTGCTTCATCACCGGCGCCGCCAGCGGCATCGGCCTGGCCACCGCCAAGCGTTTCGCCGCCGAGGGCTATTTCGTCGGCCTGTCCGATGTGGATGAAGACGCCCTGGCCAAGGCCGCCGCCGAGTTCGATCCCGACACCGCCGTCGCCATCCGCCTCGACGTGCGCAACGATGCGGCCTGGGGCCTGGCGCTGGCCCGCTTCGGCAAGGCCAGCGGCGGCCGGCTGGACGTGATGGTCAACAATGCGGGCCTGGCCCGCTACGGCTGGTTCGAGACCCAGACCTCCGCCGACTGGGACCTGCAGATCGACGTCAACCTGCGCGGCGTGATCTATGGCAGCTACGCCGCCCTGCCGCTCTTGAAGGCCACCAAGGGCTCGGTCTTGGTCAATATCGCCTCCAGCGCTGGCCTCTCGGGCCCGCCGCGCCTGGCGGTCTACGGCGCCACCAAGTTCGCGGTGCGCGGCCTCTCCGAAGCCCTCGACCTGGAATATGCGCAGTACGGCGTCCGCGTGGTCTGCATCATGCCGGGCTATATCGACACCCCCCTGTTGGATTCCACCGCCAACGCCGAGGGCCAGGTGTTCCGCTCCGCCATCGAGGAGGCCCAGTCGGTGCCGGGCTCGGTGGAGGACGTCACCAAGGTGATCTGGGACTCGATCTCCAGCCCCCACCTGCACCACGGGGTCGGCGCCCACGCCGAGGCCCAGACCCAAGGGTTACGCCCCGCCGTCGAGGCCATGCGCGCCTACTGGAAGGGCGTGTTCGCCAAGACCTGATCGGCGCGGCCGGCAAGGTCGCCCGGCGGAATGAGGATGAGTTCGTAGCCGAAGCGGCGATAGGCTTCGAGGTGGATCTGCTCGAACCTGAGCGCATCCTCGTAGTTGATGCGCCGCGCCGCCGTCGGCGTGACGAAGCCCAGGTTCTGGACGAAGAACACCCGGCGCTCATAGACCCGGTCGGCCTCGATGCGGGCGACCTCGGCCTTGAGCGCCGCCGACGGTTCGCGACCCGCGAACTGCGCCAGCGCCCAGGTGCAGATGGGCGAGCGGTCGAAGAAGCCGTCCGGCCCCGCCGCGAGCTGCCGCTGTTTCTGCAGGGCCGCGATCAGGTCGATGAAGTCGGGCGCCAGCCAGTGTTCCGCCACGCCTTGGGCGTCCATCAGGGCGATGACATCGGTCGCCGCCTCCTCCACCACTGCGTGGCCGCGGGTCTCCAGCAGCCGCAGCAAGGCCGTCTTCCCCGCCCCCGGCGTACCCGTCAGTATGTATCGCGCCATGGCGCGGCCCTCCCTCATAGCCCGCACAAACGGGCGCAGGGCCACATCGGCGGAGTTTCAGTTATCTGTTTTCATTGGGAAAAGTGGTGCCGCTTAGGTGACTCGAACACCTGACCCCATCATTACGAAT
>JAYVDG010000098.1:0-7296 GCA_043749525.1 Phenylobacterium sp. | reverse complement strand
TCAACCGCCTGGCTCTTCATGGCCTCGGTCCAGCTCATGACCAGAAGGCTCGCAAGCCTCTGATCATAATCAGAAACATTATGAGTCAGACTCTAAGGTCCAGGCTCAGCTCACTCCCTTGACCGTCATCCTCGGGCTTGTCCCTAGGATCCATAGACTCCGTGGTCGAGGGGGTCCTCAGCGGCGACGTCGCGTGCTCTGTGGCAAGACGGCGATCATGGATCCTCGGGACAAGCGCGAGGATGACGATGTGTGGGGTTTGGGAGTATTCCGAGGCCTAACTCTATCGACCTGTCTTGGAAGCGAAGCCGCCAGCGCCTAGGCTCGCCGCGATCCAAGTTGGGGAGAGATCATGCACGCCCTTCGCACCCTCGCGCTCACCGCCCTCGCGGTTCTCGCCGTCGCCTGCTCGCCGGCCAAGAAGGCCGAGGGGCCGGCCGCCGGCGCGCCCACCGTCATCAAGTTCGCCACCGACTGGCGCGCTCAAGCCGAGCACGGCGGGTTCTATGAGGCGCTGGCCAATGGCGAATACGCCAAGCGCGGCCTGGACGTGAAGATCGTCCAGGGCGGCCCCGGCGTGAACGTGCCGCAACTGCTGGCCTCGGGCGCGGTCCAGGCCGGCATGGGCTCCAACAGCTTCATCGCGCTGAACATGGCCCAGGAGGGCGTGCCGGTCCGGGCCGTCGCCGCCATGATGCAGAAGGACCCGCAGGTGCTGATCGCCCACCCCGATCAGGGGATCGAGACCATCGGCGATCTGAAGGGCCACCCCATCCTGCTGTCGGACGCCTCGGTCACCGCCTTCTGGGTGTGGCTGAAGTCCAAGTACGGCTTCACCGACGACCAGATCCGCAAATACACCTTCAACTCCGCGCCGTTCCTGGCCGACAAGCGCGTGGCCCAGCAGGGCTATGTGACCAGCGAGCCCTATACCCTGGAGAAGGAAGCCAAGCTGAAGGCCAAGGTCTTCCTGCTGGCCGACAACGGCTATCCCTCCTACGCCACCATGATCATGGTCCCGCAGAGCCTGATCGACTCCAACCCGGCGGCGGTGAAGGCCTTCGTCGAGGCCTCGGCCAAGGGCTGGCACGACTATCTCTACGGCGACGCGAAGCCCGCCGACGCCCTGATCCGCAAGGACAATCCAGAGATGAGCCAGGACGTCCTGGACCAGGCCCGCGAGAAGATGAAGTCCTACGGCATCGTCGATGGCGGCGAGGCCAAGACCGCCGGCATCGGCACGATGAGCGACGCCCGCTGGGCGGAGTTCTTTAAGATCGCCTCGGAGCAGGGGGTCTACCCCAAAACCCTGGACTACAAGAAGGCCTACACTCTTCAGTTCGTGACCCCGGCGGCGAAGTAAGCTCACGTGCCCCCTGTTGTCGCCCTCGAGGCCGTTGAAGTCGACTACGTCAAGCGCGGCCGCGCGCTGGGGCCTTTCAGCCTGAGCATCGCGCCCGGAGAGATCGTGGCCCTGGTGGGCCCGTCCGGCTGTGGCAAATCCACCGCCCTGCGGCTGTTGGCCGGTCTCGAACAGCCGACGCGGGGGACCGTCACCCGCACCGCCGGGCGCGGCGAGACCTCGGTGGTGTTTCAGGCCCCGACCCTGGCGCCCTGGATGACGGCCGTGGCCAATGTCGCCTTGCCCCTGGAGCTGTCAGGCGTGCCCAAGCCCCTCGCCCGGGCGCGGGCCGCGGCGGCCCTGGCCCGCGTGGGCCTGGCCGGCGCCGAGGAGGCCCGCCCCGCCCAGCTGTCGGGCGGCATGGCCATGCGGACGTCGCTGGCCCGCGCCCTGGTGACGGAGCCGCGCCTGCTGCTGTTGGACGAACCCTTCGCGGCCCTCGACGAGATCACGCGGCGGTCTCTGGCCGACGACGTGCTGAAGCTGTGGCGCGAGACCCGGCCGGCCATCATCTTCGTCACCCACAATGTCGAGGAGGCCGCCTATATGGCCGCGCGCGTCGCCGTGCTGACCCGAGGGCCGGGCCGCGTCGCCGGCGAGGTCACGGTGGCAGGCCACCTGCCCCGCCTGATCGGCTACCGCGCCACGCCGGAGTTCCGCGAGGCCGCCGAGGCGGTGTCGGAGCTGCTGCTCAAAGGCTCGGAGATGGCGGCGTGAAGCGCGTAATCGACGCCGTGGCGCCCTTCGCGCTGATCGCCCTGCTGCTGGCCGGGTGGGAGATCGCCTGCAAGGTGACGGGGGTTCCGGCCTATTTCCTGCCCGCCCCGTCCGATGTCGCCGTGGCCCTGGCCACCGACACCGGCAGCCTGATGCAGGCCGCGTGGAACACCCTGTCGGTGGCGCTGATCTCGCTGGTGATCGCCAGCCTCGCGGCGCAGGCCGTCGCCCTGCTGGTAGGGCTCAGCCCGCTGATGGACCGCGCGGTGCGGCCATTGGCCTCGGTTCTGCAGGTGACGCCCGTGGTGGCCATCGCACCCCTGGTGCTGATCTGGGCCGGCATAGACCACCCTGAGCGCGCGATCATCGCGCTGGCCGTCCTGGTGGCCTTCTTCCCGATCTTCTCCGGCGCGGTCACGGGGCTCAAGGCCGCCGACCCCGATCTGGAGCGGCTGTTCGACCTGTACGGCGCCAGCCGTCTGCAGCGGGTGCTGCGCCTGCGCCTGCCCTCGGCCGTTCCGTTTCTCCTGGAAGGTCATAAGGTTGGCGCCGGCCTGGCGGTGATCGGCGCGGTGGTCGCCGAGTTCGGCGCGGGGTCGGGCGGGGTGCGCGGCCTGGCCTGGCGCATCCTCGACGCCGGCAACAAACTGCAGACCGCCCGCATGATCGCCGCCCTGGTGGTGCTGGGTCTGATGGGCGTGGTGCTGCACGCCCTGCTCGAGCGCGCCGAGAAGATCGGCCTGGCCTGGTGGCGCGGACGTTAAGTCGGGTCGTTAGCTCAGGGTTAAGCGACCGCGACTAGCGTCGTCGCATGATGCGCCTAGGCCTCGCCATCGCCGCCGTCGTCCGTGCGGTCACCCCCGGCTCCCATGAGGATGACCGGGACCGATACTATGAGCCCCCAGCCGTCCAGCAACCGGCCCCCGCGCCCACCGGCCCGATGCTGGGCTGGGCCAACAAGCGTGCCTATTCGGCGACCGGCGGCCAGCCCGGCATGATCGCCCGTCCCGAGCCCATGGCCCTGGCCGGCCAGTTCACCCGCGGCCGCCAGGAAGCGTCTCAGGACCGTGACCTGCCCCCACCTCCCGGCGAGAGCAGCCGCGTGACCTACCAGCCGCCGGCCTACACCCCCTTCGTGCCCCAGGCGCCCTATCAGGCCCAGCGGCCCAGCGCGCCCGCGCCCTCCCTGGACCAGGCGCCGGCGTCGCCGCCAGTCTATGCGCCGCCGCCCTCCAACCTCTATGGCGGCCCCCCGCCCCTGCCCGAACAGGCCGCGGTCGCCGCCAGCCAGAAGGTGGCCGACGCCTCGGCGGTGACTCGCCGGACCGGGGAAGGCTCCAAGCTCTATTCGATGCACCGGGCCTATGGCCTGGAGCCGGACGCCATCCCGCAGGTGGAAGGCGGCGACCGCTACGTGTTCATCGGCCCGCCCGATCCGCCGGTGAAGAAGACCGACGACAACGACGACGACGACAGCAAGGCCGACGACGGCCGCCCGTTCTGAGATCCCGATGACGCGCACCAAGCTTCACGATCTGATCGAACTGGCCCAGGAGCCCTCCAGCTCCCGGCGGCGTGAACTGCTGCGCGGCGTCACCGACCTGTTCTTCACCAGCGATGAGCCCCGCGCCCCAGGCGAGCTTTCCCTGTTCGACGACGTCCTGACCCAGCTCGCCGGCGAGATGGAAGAAGCCGTCCGCACCGAACTCGCTCAGCGCATGGCGAGCGTCGACCCGGCCCCCGCCGGCCTGATCCGCAGCCTGGCCCGCGACGCCTCCATCGATGTGGCCCGGCCGCTGCTGGAAGGTTCCACCGCGCTCACCGAGGACGACCTGCTGTCAGTGGCCCGCACGCGGGGCCAGGACCACCTCCGCGCCATCAGCCAGCGTCCGGTGGTGACCATGGCGGTCTCCGAGGCCATCGTGGAGCGCGGCGACGACGAGACGCTCGGCGCCCTGCTGGCCAACCAGGGCGCGGAGATGTCGCGTGAGACCCACGAGATGGTCATCGACCGCGCCACCGAGAATCCGGCCCTGCATGCCGCCGTCGTCGCCCGCAAGGCGATGCCCGCCGACCTGCTGAACGAGATGTACTTCGTGGTGGAGGCCCGGCTGCGTGACCAGATCCTGGAGCGCAACCGCGACATCGATCCCGACGAACTGGACGAGGCCCTGGCCGTCGGCCGCAAGACCCTGGCCGCCCGCGACGGCGCCCTGCCCGGCGACTACATCGAGGCCGAGAAGGCCGTCCGCATCCTGCGACTGCGCGGGGCGATCACCCCCCCGGTGCTGGCCGGCTTCCTGCGCAACCGCGAGACCACCAAGTTCCTGGTGGCGCTGTCGGAGCTGGCCGACATCGATTTCCACACCGCGCGCCGCATCCTAGAACGCCGCGAACTGGACGCGCTGTCCATCGTCTGCAAGGCGGCGGGGTTCGACCGGTCGCTGTACCTGACCTTCGCCGTGCTGATCCTGGACCGCGATTCCAACGCCATGGGCCGGGCCCGCGAATATGGCGAGCTCTACGAGAACCTGCCCCGCGAAGCCGCCCAGCGGACCATCCGCTTCTGGCGCATGCGGCGCCAGACCGGCGACGTGGCGGCCGCCTAGGGTGTCAATAGATCAGTAGGCGGGGCGCGGGCTCGTGTGGGTCAGGCGATCCAGGGCGTCGGCGGCGATGATGCTCAGCGAGCGCAGGCCCTGCTCGGCGAAGACGTCGAGGGCGGCGTTGAGGGCGTGGGCGGCGGCGGCGCGTTCGCCACGATCGCGGCCGGTGATGTCCAGGCGGGCCTCGTAGAGACGCGCCAGGTTCACCTGCAGCAGAGCCCAGGCGGTGGGATCGCGGCCCGGCGACATGGCGGTGAGCTCGATGCGGAAGGCGGTCTCGGCGGCGTCCAGAACATTGAGGTCGCCGGAGAGCTCGGCCGAGCGGGCCAGGCACAGGGCGCGGTTGGAGGCGGCGACGGCGCGCAGGGCGAGCGCCGGAATCTCCTTCAGCACCATGGCGGCGCGGTCGTAGCAGGTCACGGCCTGTTCGTAGGCGCGCTCGCTCGCGCCGGCCTCGCCGAGCGCCTGGAGGCTTTCGGCCAGCGCGGTCTGCAGGCGGGCCCAGTCCATGGGGCTGTGCTCGCGATTGAGTTCGTTGAGCACGTCAGCCAGCGCATTGACCGCCTCGGCGACGGTCTCGATCTGGCCGGCGGCGTCGCCCAGCAGCGCCAGGACCTGGCCGCGCAGGGCCGCGGCGCGGGCCCAGGTCAGGGGTTCGTAGGCGGCGTCCAGGCCGTCGACCGCGGCGTCGGCGTCATCGAGGGCCTGTTGCAGCAGGTCACGGTCCTTCAGGCGCGCGCCCCAGCCCAGCAGCAGGTCGGCGCGCACCAGGCGGGCCTCGACAGCCAGCAGGCGGGCGGCGCGGCAGCGCTTGGTGAGGACGCTCAGGCCCTGGATCGGTTGGGTGAAGCGGGCGGCCACGACCCGGGCGGCCTGGGCGTCGCCCGTGGCCATGCGCGAGCGGCCTTCGAGGGCGGCGATGCCGACATCGGCGAGCGGCAGGGCCAGGCCGCCACGGGCGGCGGCGCGGGCTTCGCGGAAGGCGAGATCGGCGGCGGCGTTCAGACCGTCGTCGCCGAACAGCTCGGAGCCCAGCATGGCGCAGAAGGCCTGCTCGCAGCGGGCGCGGGCCCAGCCGTCAGGGCGGCGGTTGCGGTCGAAGAGATCGGCGGCGGCCTCCGCGGTGGCGGCGGCCTTGCGCAGGGCCACGGCGTCGCCGGACCGGCGGGCGACCTCGCGCCAGACGATGGCGGCCTCCAGGCGGCGCTGGGCGCGGTCGGCGGCGCCGATGCGGCCGGCGGCGACGTCAGCGGCCTTGGCCTCGGTCTTCAGCAGTTCGAGGTCCAGCAGTTCCAGCAGCGAGGAGTCGCCGCCGGTGAGTCCATCACGCGGGGTGTTCAGGCCCTCAGCGCCGAACAGGCGCTTAAGTTCACGACCGAACTCGAACATGACGCGGCTCCGATCACCCTGGCGTCTCAACACGGGACGCCCGACTTGGGTTCAGACTGGAAGGAGCAAAGCCGGGTCCGGGATCGTAAACAAGTGGTTAATCAGTCAGTTATGGTTAACGAAGTACGAATTTTCGTGTTCTGGGCGAATTGGGCGCTCCTCTCAAGCCCGTTATCCTTGGGCTTGTCCCGAGGATGACGATAGGGGCGGTCAGCCGAAGATCGCCGCCTCGCCCGCCTCGTCCAGCACCCGCCACTCGCCAGCGGCAAGATCGGCGGGCAGCTCAAGTCCGCCGATCCGGTCGCGGTGCAGGGCGTTCACGTGATTGCCCACGGCGGCGAACATGCGGCGGACCTGGTGGTAGCGGCCCTCGATGATGGTCAGCGCGGCCTCCGTGGGCGAGATGACGTCGAGCTGGGCGGGCGCCAGGGGTGTGTCCTCGCTGTCTAGCATCAGGTCGCCCGCGGCGAAGACCGCCCCCTCCTCCCCGCTCATCGGCCGGTCGAGGGTGGCCAGGTAGCGCTTGGCGACGTGGGCGCGAGGGGAGATCACCCGGTGCAGCAGATCGCCGTCGTCGGTGATCAGCAGCAGGCCCGAGGTGTCCTTGTCCAGCCGGCCGATGGTGGAGAGACCCGGCATGCGGGCGCGCCAGCGGGTGGGCAGCAGTTCGTAGACGCTGCGGCCGGCCTCGCGGTGGGAACAGACCACCCCCAGCGGCTTGTGCATGATCAGGGTGAACGGCGCGGGGGGATCGACGGCGACGCCGGAGATGGTCAGGCGGGTGGGCAGTTCGCGGACGATGGGGACCTTGGCCCCGGCGTCCTTCAGGGTGACGCCGTCCAGCGCCACCCCACCGGCGCGGACCAGTGCATTGACCTCGCGCCGCGAGCCGTAGCCCAGATTGGCCAGTAGGCGGTCCAGCCGGGCCATCGGGACCTTGCTCACTTGCGGGACTCGTAGATCTTGTAGCCGCCAGCCTCGGCCCGCAGCTCGACCTTGGAGAAGGCGGCCGCCAGGGGCCGCTCATAGGGCAGGTGGCGGTTGGCGGTGAGCCAGCAGGTCCCGCCCTTGCGCAGGGCCTTGGCGGCGGTCTCGATGAAGGCGACGCCCAGCGCCCGGTCCTCGGCCCCGCCATCATGGAAGGGGGGGTTCATCACCACGAAGTCGAGGTCGGCCAGGCCC
>JAYVDG010000097.1:0-2614 GCA_043749525.1 Phenylobacterium sp. | reverse complement strand
TGAACATCCCCGTCGCCGGCAAGGACTATGGCTGGCCCACCATCACCTACGGCATCGAATACCAGGGCGGGCCCATCGGCGCCGGCATCTCGGCCAAGGACGGCCTGGAGCAGCCGGTCTACTACTGGGATCCGGTGATCGCGCCCTCGGGCATGGCCTTTTACAACGGCGCCCTGTTCCCGAAGTGGAAGGGCAGCCTGTTCATCGGCGGCCTGGCCAGCACCTCGGTCACCCGCCTGACGCTGGCGGGCGACAAGGTGGTGGGCGAGGAGCGCCTGCTCACCGACCTGAAGGAACGCATCCGCGACGTGGTGGTCGGCCCCGACGGCGCCCTCTATCTCGCCACCGACAACGCCGAGGGCCGGATTTTGAAGCTGGTTCCGAAGGGGTAGGCCGCTCGCTCCAACGTCATCCCGGCCGCAGTGAAGCGGAGACCCGGGACCCAGGGGCCGCGATGAATCCCCTGGGTCCCGGGTCTCCCTGCGGTCGCCCGGGATGACGGAGGTGTTAAGCCGCCACCTTCGCCAGTTCGTCGCGCGCCTCGGCGGCGATCCGGAAGGAGCGTAGGCGGGCGGTGTGGTCGAAGATCTGCGAGGTGATCATCAGCTCGTCGGCGCCGGTCCGCGCCACGAACTCCTCCAGACCCGCCCGCACCGTGTCGGGCGACCCGATGATCGCCTGGGACAGAGCCGAGCTCAGGCCAGCCTGGGCCATGGGATCCAGGCGCTCGCCATAGCCCTCCACCGGCGGCGGGAGAGGGCCGGGCTGGCCGGTGCGCAGGTTGACGAAGGCCTGCTGCAGCGAGGTGAACAGGAACTGGGCCTCCTGTTCGGTGGGCGCGGCGACGATGTTCAGGCCCAGCATGGCGTGGGGCATGTCGCTGTACTCCGACGGTCGGAACTGCGACCGATAGATCGCGATGGCCTGCAACATCTGGGCCGGCGCGAAGTGGCTGGCGAAGGCGAAGGGCAGGCCCAGATGCGCGGCCAGCTGCGCCCCGAACAGGCTCGACCCCAGGATCCAGACCGGCACGCGAGTCCCCTCGCCCGGCACGGCGCGGATCGCCTGGTTGGGCTGGGCCGGTTCGAAATAGTGGATCAACTCCATCACATCCTGCGGGAACTGGTCGACGTCGCCGGTCAGCGTGCGGCGCAGGGCCCGCGCGGTCAGTTGGTCGGAGCCCGGCGCGCGGCCGACGCCCAGGTCGATGCGGCCGGGGTGCAGGGCCGCGAGCGTCCCGAACTGCTCGGCGATCACCAGGGGCGCGTGGTTGGGCAGCATGACGCCGCCGGCTCCGACCCGGATGGTCTTGGTGCCGGCCGCCACGTGGGCGATGACAACCGAGGTCGCCGCGCTGGCCACGCCGCGCATGTTGTGGTGCTCGGCCAGCCAGTAGCGGTTGTAGCCCAGCGCCTCGGCGTGGCGGGCGAGATCAAGCGTATTGCGCAGCGACTGGCCGGCGTCGCCGCCCTGCAGGATCGGCGAGAGGTCGAGAACAGAAAGCGGGGTCATGTGCCCCATATGGGAAGCCGGCCGCTGGGTGTTAGAGGCCCAGCCGCGAGACCACTTCTTCACCGATGGCCAGCGAGCTGGTCAGGCCTGGGCTCTCGATGCCGAACAGGGTGACCAGGTCGGCCATGCCATGCTTTTCCGGCCCGTCGATGCGGAAGTCCGGCTGAGGCTCGTTCGGCCCGTGCAGCTTGGGACGGATGCCGGCGTAGTCGGGCGCCAAGGCCCCGTCCGGCAGGCCCGGCCAGAACTTGCGGATATAGGCGTAGAACTCAACCGCCCGGGCCGGATCGACGCTGTAGTCCAGGCTGTCGACATAGTGCAGATCGGGGCCGAACACCGCCTGGCCGCCCAGGTCCCGACGATAGTGGGTGCCCAGCGCCCCGGGGATCGGCGGCGGATAGATCAGCCGCGCGAAGGGCGCCTTGCCGGTCAGCCGGAAATAGACCCCCTTGCCGTAGTGGCCTGGCGGGATCTCCGCCTTGGGGAAGCCCTCGATCTCGGCGGCGACGGCCTGGGCCGAGAGGCCGGGCGCGGTCACCAGGATGCGGCAGGTGAGTGTCGTCGGCTCCGCCCCGCCGGCTCGCACGGACCAGCCGCCGCCGGCGATGGAGCTCGCGCCCTCGAAGGGGGTCGAGGTCACCACCGCCCCGCCGCCGGCCTCGATCTCGCCCTGCAGGGCCAGCATGTAGCCGTGGCTGTCGAAGACCCCGCTCTGCGGCGAGACCAGGGCGCCTTCGCACTTCAATTCGGGTTCGAGCGCCAGCACCTGGGCCTTGGTCATGTGCGCCATGCCTTCGACGTCGTTGGCCTGGGCCTGCTCGAGGATGGCGTCCAGTCGTCCGACCTCGTCCACCGTCGTCGCCACCACGAACTTGCCGCAGCGGTCGTAGGCGACCTTGTGGTTGTCGCAGAAGGCGTAGAGGGCGCGCCGGCCCTGCACGCACAGCTGCGCCTTCAGGGAGCCGGTGGCGTAGTAGAGCCCGCCATGGATCACCTCGGAATTGCGCGCCGAGACCCCCTCGCCGATGATCGGACCGCTTTCCAGCACCGCCACCACCAGGCCGCGCTTGGTCAGCGCATATCCACAGGCCAGGCCCACGGC
>JAYVDG010000096.1:0-2615 GCA_043749525.1 Phenylobacterium sp. | reverse complement strand
CGCTGATGGTGTGCTGGCCGAGGGGCGCGCAGGCGATCGTCGGAAAGATGGTGAGATCGGATCGTCGGGCGCAGGCGGCCATGGGGGCGGTGAAATCGCCATCGATCACCATCCACTCCGAGGACACTCCGACCCTGGCCGCGGCGCTCTCGAAGATCTCGCGACCTCGCTCCGCCGCCTTCAGGACCGCCGAGGCGTGGTCCTTCAGGATGGAGTCGATGTCGCCGGGGGACATGTAGGCCAAGGCTTCCCCGGCCATGTAGTTGTGCAGGAACGCGCTCTTCAGACAGACCCCGCTCAGGTGCGCGTTGGAGCGCAGGGCCAGTTCGGCCGCGGCGGCGGCCCGGGCCAGGGACGCCGGCGTGTCATCGATATGAACGAGGATGTCGCGATAGGTCATTGGGTCGCCTCCGGTTTTCATCATCCTGTCGCGGGGCCGGGCCGGTCGCCTTGATCCCCGTCAACGCCCGGTCAGTGAGACATCAGGACGGCAAGTTGGGCCCGGCGCAGCATATGCTCGGTGGCCCCGCCCAGGATCATTTCGCGCAGCCGGGAATGGCCGTAGGCGCCCATCACCATCAGGTCGGCCTCGGTCCGGCTCAGATAGGCGTCCAGCACTCGGCTGATGAACTCGCCCTGGGCGTCCACCTCGTCGATGGCCGTCTCAATCCCATGGGCCTGAAGATGGCGGGCGGCGTCCTGGGCCAGACCTGCGGTCGCAGAGGCCTTTTCATTGAGGATGGTCAGGACCCGGACCTGGCGCATGCCCCGCAGGATCGGCAGGGCGTCGGCCATGGCGCGCGCCGCCGGGACGCTGCCGTCCCAGGCCAGCACCGCCACGCCGCCGGTCAGCTTCGCGGGCGCCTTGGCCTCGCTCCGCATCACCAGGACCGGACGCCCGGAATGGAAAATCACCGCCTCGGCCACCCCCTCCTGGCCATCCATGCCGCCGGCCAGAGGCACGATGCAGAGGTCGCGGGCGCGCGCCCTGCGGGCGACGTGAAGGGCGAAGTCCGGCAGCTGGACCTGCTCCAGCAGCACCCCCCGGAACACGCCGGTGGCCTCCGCCCGCGCCTTGAAGCGGTCGAGCCCGTGGTGACAGGCGGCCAGGCTGCGAGCCTCCTCCTCGCGCGCCATGCCGGTCAGGCCGATCAGGCGTTCGGCGATGATGTTGCTCTTCACCGGGATCGAGATGGGCATGGCCAGGGCCGTGATCTGAGCGCCCAGGCGGGCGGCGACCTGCACCGCGGCGTCGATGGCCGCGTCGGACGTCGGCTCCGGATAGGTGTCGATGTAGAACAGGATATCTTGCAGGCTCATGATGCGCTCCGATGTTCGGGTAGACATCTCACCCCGGCGGTTGGCCGCCTTGACCTAGCGCAAGCCTAGTCGCGACCTCGGCCAGCTGAGCAGGCTCACGGGGGTAAGCGCCGCGACGCTGACCAGCAGCAACCCGATCAGGCCCGCCGGCGTCGTGAAGGTGTTCAGTGACTCCCAACCCCCGGTCATCAGCCGCCCTCCGGCGCCCTCGCCCACCAGGACAATGCCGGCGCCCATCAGGCCGACGGTCATCCGATCGCCCCGGCGGCTTCCGATCCAGTGATGCCTGGCCATCCAGCGGACGGTCAGCACCATGACCGCGATCATCAGCAGCGCCTCTATGAACACCGCCGCGAAGGAGCCGACCAGGGGCGCCACCAGCAACACCCTGAGGGGGCCGAGAATCCACCCGCTGGCCAACAGGGCCAATCCGTAGACGACACCCGGCGTCCAGGCCGCCACCACCGCCGTCTCCGGCAAGCGCCCGGTGTCGCTCACTTGCCGGCTTCGTCGCCGCCCATGGAGCGCAGCCACCCATAGGCGAGCGCCACGATGAAGCTCGCAAAACCGGCGATGACCATGGCGAGATAGGGGGTGATGTGAATGGACATGTGTGTGCTCCCAACTGTCCAGTCACCTTGAGCGGCGGGGTCGAGACCCGCCTTGATCGAGGTCAATCAGGCTGGACGGCAGGGCAGCCGTACTCCGCCTGAACAGCCTGGCGGATCGCATCGGCCGCGGCCTCGGGCCGGTTCTTTGGATCGCGCGTCAGCCGGATCATAATGACGTCGCGCATCGCTTCGGCGGTCACGCCCTTGGGCAGGCAGATGGTGTACCGGGCGGCGGGGCGGCGCGCCTGGCGCGCCAAGAGCTGGTCCATCGCCCCCACCAGGTAGCCCAGGCACAGGGCCGAGGCCTCATTGCGCGGCTCGCACAGCACCGCCAGATCCCCGGCGCTCATGAAGCCCTGGACGCTCGGTGACGGCGCAGGGATCGCCGTCACCAGCGAGAGGATAAGGAGCCAAGCCATGGCCCAGGACTCACACCCCCGGGCGCCTCGTCGCCTTGATCCATCGCAAGCTTGACCCAGATCAAGGGCGCGGCTTCCAGGACGTCTCATTGGAAGGGCGGGCCGAGTTGGCCCGGCAATGCGAGCTTGCGACATGGATCTCAGGGCCCCCTTCCGACGCGCCATGGAGCAGATCCATGCCGAGGGACGTTATCGGGTCTTCGCCGACCTGAAGCGTCACCGTGGACAGTTCCCGAAGGCGACCTGGACCCAGACCGACGGGACC
>JAYVDG010000095.1:0-2617 GCA_043749525.1 Phenylobacterium sp. | reverse complement strand
CTGGGCCAGCCATTCATCCAACGGGCTCACCGGCCGCGCATTGAGCGCCGGGAAGGAGCCGACGATCCCGGCCTTGCACTGAGCGATCACCAGCTCCGGGCCTGAGATGATGAACAGCGGCGAGGCGATCACCGGAATACGCAGGCGCTCGGAGAGAATGGGCGGCAGGGCCATGAGATGTTTCCTCTGGTAATGCGTTTGGATCTTATTTTTACAACGTATACGCAAGACGTGAGATCGCGCAAGCGGGTCTCTCACCTGCCCCCGCGTGAACTTGACGGGGACCGCGCGGGCGGCACATCTGGGCCGCGATGACCGACCTGAACACCCTCGCCGCCGCCTTCCCGCCCGCGAGCGCCGCCGACTGGCGCGCCCTGGTGGAGAAGACCCTGAAGGGTGCGTCCTTCGAGAGCCTCCAGCGCCAGACCGCCGAAGGCCTGCCGATCGCGCCGCTCTATGAGGGATCCGACCAGGCGCCGGCCTTCACCCTGCGCCCCTTCGACGCCGACCGGCCGTGGGACATTCGCGGCCGCGTCACCCATCCCGACGCCGCCCAGGCCAATACCGACCTGATGACCGACCTGGAGGGCGGCGCGGCCTCCGCCCTGATCCGCATCGACCCGACGGGCGAGGCCGGCGTCGCCGTCGGCTCGGCCCAGGGCCTGGCCCGCGTGCTGGACGGCGTGATGCTGGAGCTGGCGCCGGTGGCGCTCGATGCGGGCTTCCTCGGCCCCAAGGCCGCCGACTGGCTCGGGACCGCCGCCAAGGGCGCGCCCACCGCCAAGCTCCATTTCCACCTCGACCCGCTCAGCGCCTTCGCCCGCGCCGGCGAGAGCCCCGGCCCCATCGAGAGCCACCTGGTGTCCGCCGCCACCGTCGCGCGACGCCTGGCTGATTCTTATCCGGACGCCGGCCTGTTCCTCGCCTCGGGCCAGGTGGTCCATGAGGCCGGTGGCGGCGAGGCTGGCGAACTGGCCTTCGCCATCGCCTCGGCCGTCGCCTACGCCAAGTCCCTGGTGCGCGCAGGCCTCTCGATGGAGGACGCCTGGGGGCGGATCGTCATCGGCCTGGCCGCCGACGCCGACTATTTCGCCACCCTTGCCAAGCTGCGCGCCGCGCGCGCCGTCTGGTCGCGGGTGACGGCCGCCTGCGGCGTCACAGCCGCGCCGCGCATCGAAGCCCGCTCCTCGCATCGCATGCTGGCCGCCCACGATCCCTGGACCAACATGCTGCGGCTGACGGCCTCGGCGGTCGGCGCCAGCATCGGCGGCGCCGACGCGGTGGTGCTGGGCAGCTTCACCGATGCGCTCGGCCTGCCCACCGCCTTCGCCCGCCGCCAGAGCCGAAACGCTCAGCTGGTGCTGATGGAAGAGGCACACCTCGGCCGCGTCGCCGATCCGGGTGCCGGCTCCGGCTATGTGGAGTCCCTCACCGACGAGATCGCGCGCGCAGCCTGGGCCGGCTTCCAGGCGATCGAGGCCAAGGGCGGACTGATTGCGGCTCTGACCGACGGCCACATCGCCGCAGAAACTGCCAAGGTGCGCGAGGCCCGCGTCGCTTCGGGGCCCTTGAAGATCGTCGGCGTCACCGCCTTCCCGCAGGCCGACCAGGCGCCGGTGGAGGTGGTGCGCGCCACGCCCAAGCCGGTCGAGGCCCCCTCGCCCCGCCTGCCCGGCCCCGACAGCCATTGCCAGGCCCTCAAACCCATTCGGCTCGCCGAAGCCTATGAGGTGAAAGCGTGAGCAGCTTCCCCGACTTCTCCACCCTGGCCTTCGATGACCAGGTCACCGTCGCCCCCGTGCCCGCCTCGCCCGCCTGGGAGACACCCGAAGGCATCTCGGTGAAGTCGGCCTATGGCGCTGCCGATATCGCCGGCCTGGACGACCTGGCCGGCTATCCGGGCCTGGCCCCCTTCGTGCGCGGTCCCTATCCGACCATGTACCTGACCAACCCGTGGACTATCCGTCAGTATGCGGGCTTCTCCACGGCCGAGGACTCCAACGCCTTCTACCGTCGCAATCTGGCCGCCGGGCAGATGGGCCTCTCCATCGCCTTCGACCTGGCCACCCACCGCGGCTACGACAGTGACCATCCCCGCGTGAAGGGCGATGTCGGCATGGCCGGCGTCGCCATCGACAGCATCTACGACATGCGGACCCTGTTCGACGGCATCCCGCTCGACAAGATGAGCGTCTCGATGACCATGAACGGCGCGGTTCTGCCGGTCCTGGCGCTCTACATCGTCGCCGCCGAGGAACAGGGGGTCAGCCACGACAAGCTGTCGGGCACCATCCAGAACGACATCCTCAAGGAGTTCCTGGTCCGGAACACCTACATCTATCCGCCCTCACCCTCGATGCGGATCATTTCGGATATCTTTTCATACACTTCGCGCGAAATGCCGAAGTTCAACTCGATCTCAATCAGCGGCTATCACATCCAGGAAGCCGGGGCGACGCTCGACCTGGAGCTGGCCTATACCCTGGCCGACGGCATCGAGTATGTGCGCGCCGGCGTGGCCGCCGGCATGACCGTCGACCAGTTCGCGCCGCGCCTGTCCTTCTTCTGGAACGCCGGCATGAACGCCTTCATGGAGATCGCCAAGCAGCGGGCCGGA
>JAYVDG010000094.1:0-2619 GCA_043749525.1 Phenylobacterium sp. | reverse complement strand
TCCTGGCCACCGGGGCCTCGGGTCCGGAGGACGCCGGCCGGGACGCCGGCGTGGCCGGGGCGCGGGTCAGCGCTCTGATCGCCCAGGGCGGGGTCAAGGACGCCGCCGCCATCCTGTCGCGCACCGCGGGGCTTGAGCAGAACCCGGTCCTCGCCCAGGCGGGGGCGGAAGCCGCCCTGCTGTCGGGGGACAGCGAGGGCGCCTGCGCCATCGCCGACCGGCTCGTGGCGGGTCGCGAGGAGGTCTATTGGCTGCGCCTGCGGGCCTATTGCCAACTCAAGGCCGGGAATTCCGGCGCGGCCCAGCTCACCTTCGACCTGGCCCAGAGCCAAGCCCGCGACGCCGTCTATGGCCGGCTGATGGGCGCCAAGCTGGCCGGGGCCGGCGATCCCGGCGCGCCGTCCCTGCGGGGCGGCCTCGACTACGCCCTGACCCGCGACCTCAGCCTGCCGACCACAGGTCCGGCGACCCCCGCTGTCGCCGCGGCCCTAGCCGCCAGTCCCGCCGTCGAAGCTACCTGGACCATCGAGAGTGGCCCCGGTCCGGTGAAGGCTGCGATGGCCGCACTGGCCGCTGGTGACCTCAAGACGGCCCAGACGATGCGGGCGAGCCTGACCTCCGACTCTATCCCCGGCGCCACGATCACCGACCTGGCCCTGCTGGACGCCATGCTGGCGGCGGCGTCGGGCAAGGCCGATCCCCAGACCCTGGACCGTCTGATCGAGCGCGGCGCCACGGCTGACCCCAAGACCAAGGCCCGCGCCCAGCAGGCGGCGATCATCCTGGCCGCCCTCGGCGCGCCCATGAGCGTCCAGGCCCAGGGGCAGTTCGCGGGCTTCACGGCCGGCGAGGCCAAGGCGCCCGCCGCCCGCGCCTTCGCCCTCGACATCGCCGGAGCCGAGAAGCTCCAGGGCGAGACGGCCCTGCTGGCCCTGTGGATCTCCGCAGACGCTGGCGTCGCGGGGCCCGCCGCCGGCGACCGAGCGCGGATCATCCGCGCCTTGAAGGGCGCCGGTCTGGAGGCGGACGCGCGGGCCTTCGCCCTCGAAGGTCTACTGGCCGTCCGATGAGCGCCTCGTCCGGCTGGGCCGAGGCCTTTCTGGAGATGATGGCCGTCGAGCGGGCGGCGGCGAAGAACACCATCACCGCCTATGGCAAGGACCTCACCGACGCCTCGGGCTTCCTGGCCGGCCGTCGCCGCGACCTGGGCGACGCCAGCCCCGAGGACATCGAGGCCTATTTCGCGGCGCTCGGCGCTCGGGGCCTGTCGTCGGCCACGGCCTCACGACGCCGCGCGGCGGTCCGCCAGTTCTACCGCTTCGTGCTGGGGGAGGGCTGGCGAACCGACGACCCCTCCCGCCGGGTGGACGCGCCCAAGCGCGGCCGGCCTCTGCCCAAGGTGCTGAGCCGCGACGAGGTGGACCGCATCATCGCCGCCGCCTCGGCCAAGGATGGGGCGCAGGGGGTGCGGATCGGCTGCGTGGTGGAGCTGATCTACGCCTCAGGCCTGCGGATCTCCGAGCTCACCGCCCTGCCGCTGGCGGCCCTCGCCCGCGACCCGGCCTATCTGATGGTCACCGGCAAGGGGGGCAAGGACCGGCTCGCGCCCCTGAACGACGCCGCGCGCAAGGCGGTGAAGGCCTATCTGGAGGTCCGCAAGACCTTCCTGCCGAAGGGCGACCTGGCCAATCCCTGGCTGTTTCCATCGCGCGGCAAGACCGGCCGCATGACGCCCCGCCGCTTCGCCCAGCTGCTGGACGAGGCCGCCGCCGACGCCGGGATCGACCGGGGCCGGGTAAGTCCCCACGTCCTGCGTCACGCCTTCGCCACCCACCTGCTGGAGGGTGGCGCCGACCTGCGGGTCGTTCAGAAACTGCTGGGCCACGCCGACATCGCCACCACCCAGATCTACACCCACGTGGCCGGCGACCGCCTGGCCCAGGTGGTGGCCAGCAAGCATCCGCTCTCCCGAAAATCCTGACACAGGAACGAGAAAAGCCGCCCGCGTTGGCGGACGGCTTCCCTCGGGGCTTTAGATCAGGCTGTTTTAGCCAGTGATCCGATAGCGGCCCCGGCTGTCGGGACAGACGCGGACGTAGCGAACATCGTCGCCGTAGTTGTCCACCGGCGCGGTGGCCAGGCGGCAGCGGCTGCGGTTGTAGTAGGCGTAGTCGTACTGGCCGGTGCGCTGGCCGCGGTCATAGCGGCTTTCGCGGTACGGCATGGTCTCGGCGTAGTTGTAGTAATAGCCGGCCTGGTCGCACTTGGCCTTGGCCGATTGCTTGCCGATCTGCGAGCCGGCGAGACCGCCGACCACAGCGCCTAGCACGGCGCCTTCGGTCCGCGCATTGCGGGCGGCGACGTTGGAGCCGATGGCGGCGCCGGCCAGGGCGCCGATCAGACCGCCAGCCACCTGACTGTTGTGGGTCGAGGCGGAGCGGCAGGGATCGGCGTAGGACGAGCCTGAATAGGAGGTGTCCCTGCCATAGCCATTGGCGTCGTAGCGCTCCGAGTCCCAGGTCGGGGCCGCGCCGTAGCTGCGGGCATAGGCGCCGTAGCCGTAGCGGGCGTCATAGCGGGCGCGGTCGCGTTCGTAGCGGTCGCGCTTGGCGTCGTACT
>JAYVDG010000093.1:0-2621 GCA_043749525.1 Phenylobacterium sp. | reverse complement strand
GTCGTCGTGTAGACGCGGGTGCAAACGCCGCGGCGCTGGGGGCAGCCCTTCAGGGCAGGCACCTTGTTGCGCACCGGCTTGTTCTGCCGAGGCTTGCGAATGAGCTGATTGACTGTTGGCATCTATTCTCTGCTCTGGAGGCGTGTGCCGTTGGGCCGTGGCGCCTCAGTTGGGGTCCGTGTTCAAAGGTTTCGAAACCGGCTCGTTGAACGCAAAAACTCGCCGGCGCGCATTGTTTCGCGTTCCGGCGGGCCTGGCTGTCCGTTTCGGGACTTGCCGTTCAACGGGGCGAGAGACGAATCCCCGGCCTCGAAAGGAGCGCGGTTCATACTCGCCAAGCCCCCCGCCGTCAACGTTTGCAAGCGCACGGGCCGCCGCGCCTTACCCTGCCCGCTTTCGGACATGAAACCGCCGCGGGCCATAGCCCCCTATGGCGAAGGTTGAAACCGGGGACCAAGCATGCGGAAGGCGAGGCGCTGGCGGTCTGGAGCCTTGGCGGTGGCGTCCGTCCTGGGCCATGTCGGCGTCCTGGCGATCCTCGCGGCCAACCACGCCCAGCCGCGCCGCTATGAACCCTCGCCGGTCTTCGAGGTGACCATCGCCCCGCGCATCGTCACCACGTCCCAGGAGGTCACCCGGCCCCGCCAGCTGCTTCGGCCGCGTCCGTCCCGCTCACGGCCCGACGACCTGTCGGTGGCGCCTCTGGTGGTTCCCCAGGCCCTGCCCCCTGCCCCACCGGCCCCGACCCCGCCCAGCCTGACCCCACAGCTCAGCGCCGCCCTGCGCCGAGGCCTGGGTTGCGCCAATATCGCGGGGGTCGGCCTGACCCAGGCCGAGCGTGACGCCTGCCTGGAACGGCTGGGAAAGGGCGCCGCCGAGACCGCCTACATCCCGCCGGGCTTCAGCAAGGCCAAGCAGGCTCTGCAGGATGACGCCGCGGCCAGGCGGAAGGCGTATCGGGATTATCGCAACGGCCAGATCCCGCCGGGGCTCTCGAACTCCGACGCAGCCGGCGGCCTGACAGGCCTGGGCGACACCGGGCACAAGACCACGGTCCCCTTCTAGCCGCTCCAATAGCAAACGGCCCGGGATCGCTCCCGGGCCGCGCTTACGCACACAGACTGGACTGTTTGCGGGTCTAGCCGTCGACCTTCTCGGCCTCGGCGTCCACCGCGATGATTTCCGGCAGCGGCTCCATCGCCTCTTCGCGGCTGGCCGAGAGGGCCTCGTCGCGCTTGGTGGCGATGCGTTGCAGGTTGCGCAGGTACGAACCCGTGCCCGCCGGGATCAGGCGGCCGACGATCACGTTTTCCTTCAGACCTTCGAGCGTGTCGGTCTTGCCCTGCACCGAAGCCTCGGTCAGCACGCGGGTCGTTTCCTGGAACGACGCCGCAGAGATGAAGCTGCGGGTCTGCAGGGACGCCTTGGTGATGCCCAGCAGGACCGGCTGGGTGATCGCCGGACGGCCGCCGCGGGCTTGCGCCTTGGCGTTCTCCTCGTTGACGTCCGTCATGTCGAGGTGATCGCCCTTGAGCAGGCCGGTGTCGCCGGGCTCGAGGATCTCGCCCTTCTGCAGCATCTGACGAACGATCGTTTCGATGTGCTTGTCGTTAATCGGCACGCCCTGCAGACGGTAGACTTCCTGGATTTCGTCCACGAGGAACTCGGCCAGGGCCTCGATGCCCAGGATGCGCAGGATGTCGTGCGGATCCGGGTTGCCGTCGATCAGGTACTCACCGCGGCGGATCACGTCACCGTCGTGGACGGCGATGTGCTTGCCCTTGGGGATCAGGAACTCGACCGCCTCGCCACCATCTTCCGGGGTGATCTTGATGCGGCGCTTGTTCTTGTAGTCGCGGCCGAATTCGACGCGGCCGTCCATCTCAGCGATGACAGCGCAATCCTTCGGACGGCGGGCCTCGAAGAGTTCGGCGACGCGCGGCAGACCACCGGTGATGTCCCGGGTCTTGGCGCCTTCGGTCGACATACGCGCGATCACTTCACCCGGCTTGATCTCATCGCCGTCGCCGACGGAGAGAATCGCGCCGACGGGCAGGAGGTAGCGGGCCTCGCCGCCGTTGGAGATGCGCATATAGGCGCCGTCGGCGTCCAGGACCGCCATGGCCGGACGCAGGTCCGAACCCTTGGTGGAGGTGCGCCAGTCGATGACCACGCGGTTCGAAATGCCGGTGGCTTCATCGGCTTCTTCACGGACGGAGAAGTTCTCCACCAGGTCTTCGAAGCGGATCTTGCCGCCGACCTCGGTGATGATCGGAACCGAATAGGGGTCCCATTCGGCCAGACGCTGGCCGCGCTTCACCTTTTCGCCGTCGCGGACCTTCAGACGCGCGCCGTACGGCGGCTTGTAGGTTTCGCGATCCTTGCCGTCGACCTGCACGCTCATCTGCAGGTTCCGCGACAGGCAGATCAGCTCGCCGTCGGGGGCGATGACGGTGTTGCCGCCAGCCAGCTTCACGGTGCCGGTGTTGGTGCTTTCGTAGAAGGACTGCTCGGCCACCTGGGCGGTGCCGCCGATGTGGAAGGTCCGCATCGTCAGCTGGGTGCCGGGTTCGCCGATGGACTGGGCGGCGATGACGCCGACCGCTTCACCGATGTTCACC
>JAYVDG010000092.1:0-2623 GCA_043749525.1 Phenylobacterium sp. | reverse complement strand
CCAGGCTCGTCCAACTCAGTCCTCCCCAACAACCGTCAGGCAGGGTTATCGCCCGTCAAGCGACGCCGCGGTATGTGGGGTGCTCGCGCCGGTTACGTTTCATGCGCTTCATGTCCTTCATCACCACCGCCCACAACGGACCGCCCACGCCGGAGCTGCTGGAGGCCATGCACAGGCTGGCCGACCGGGAGGTGAAGGCCGGCTGGATGATCGACGACGGCATGCTGGCGCCCCTGGAAAGCGGCGCGCGGGTCACGGTGGCGGGCGGCAAGCTCAGCGTCCTCGACGGCCCCATGGTGGAGGCCAAGGAGGTGATCGGCGGCTACGCGATCTTCGAGTTCCGCAATAAGGAGGAGGCGGTGGCCTCGGCCGTCGAGTTCCTGCAGCTGCACAAGGACCACATGCCCGGCTGGGAAGGCATCTGCGAAGTGCGCGAGATGATCACCCGTTGAACCAGGAGGCCCATCGCGCGGTCCTGGCGGTCTGGCGGGTGGAGCAGCCACGGCTGATCACCAGCTTGGCGCGGATGCTGCGCGATGTGCCCCTGGCCGAGGAACTGACCCAGGACGCCCTGATCGCCGCCCTTGAGCGGTGGCCGGTCGATGGCGTCCCGAAGAGGCCCGGGGCCTGGCTGATGGCGACCGCCAAGCGCCGGGCCCTGGATCATCTGCGGCGGGGTCCCATGCTGGCGCGCAAGCACGGCATGGTGGCGCGCGACCTGGAGGCGCAGCAGCAGGCCATGCCCGATCTGGATAGCGCCCTGGACGACGACATCGGCGACGAGATGCTGCGGCTGGTGTTCACCGCCTGCCACCCGATCCTGTGGCGCGACGCGCGCACCTGCCTGGCTCTGCGGATGATCTGCGGCCTGACCACGCCGGAAATCGCGCGCGCCTACCTGCTGCCCGAGGCGACCATCGCCCAGCGGATCGTGCGGGCCAAGAAGACGCTGTCGGAGTCGGGCCTGGCCTATGAGACGCCGCGCCGCGCGGCGAGGCGCTGGCCGCGCGGTTAGCCTTGGTGCTGGAGGTGGTCTATCTGATCTTCAACGAGGGCTATACGGCGGCCCGTGGCGAGGACTGGCTGCGGCCCCAGCTGTGCGACGAGGCCCTGCGGCTGGGCCGGGTGCTTGTCGCGGTGGCGGCGCAGGAGCCCGAGGTCCATGGCCTGCTGGCCCTGATGGAGCTGAACGCCTCGCGCACGGCGGCGCGCACCGATGCGGCAGGCGAGCCGATCCTGCTGCTGGACCAGGACCAGGACCGGGGGCGCTGGGATAGCTTGCAGATCCGGCGGGGATTGAAGGCGCTGGCCCGGGCTCACGAGTTGGGCGGGGCAGGCGGCTTCTACGCCCTGCAGGCCGCCATCGTCGCCTGCCATGCCCGGGCGGCCACGGCGGCGGAGACCGACTGGCGCCGGATCGCGGGACTCTACGGCGACCTGGCGGCGATGTCGCCGTCGCCCATTGTCGAGTTGAACCGTGCGGTGGCGGTGGGGATGGCTGAGGGTCCGGAGGCGGGGCGGGAGATCGTCGAGGGCCTGATGGCTGAGCCAGCGCTGAAATCCTATCATCTGCTCCCCAGCGTACGCGGCGACCTGCTGGCCAAGCTGGGCCGCCACGCCGAGGCCCGCGCGGCCTTCGAGGCGGCGGCGGCCCTGGCGGGAAACAGTCGGGAGCGGGACTTCCTGTTGCGGCGAGCGATGGATATGGACGACGCATGAGCGACATCATCACCCTGCGGACCGCGGTCCCGAACGACGCCACGGCGATCCGCGACCTGACGCGGGCGGCCTATGCCAAGTGGGTCCCGCTGATCGGCCGCGAGCCCAAACCGATGTTGGCCGACTATGAGGCCGCCGTGCGCCAGCACCGCTTTGATCTGCTGTGTGTGGCGGGCGAGCTGGCGGCCCTGATCGAGACCATCGACCAGGGCGACAAGCTGCTGGTGGAGAACGTGGCGGTGTCGCCGGACCATCAGGGACGGGGCCTCGGAACCCGGCTGATGGCGCAGGCCGAGAGTGTCGCCCGCGGGCTCGGCCACGGCCGCATCTGGCTCTACACCAACCAGCGCTTTGAGGAGAATATCCGCCTCTACAGCCGCCTGGGCTATCGCATCGACGGCGAGGAGCCGATCGGCGACGCGGTGCGGGTGAACATGAGCAAGGACCTGGCCTAGGTCTCCGCCGCCCGCGCCCGCCACTTGTCGGCGTTCACGCCTACGAGCAGCAGCCAGAGGGTGAGTGAACCTTCGCCCAGGAAGCCGAGGACCATCGGCAGGGGACCGAGGCTGCGCGACAGGTCGGGAGCCAGGAACTCCGACAGGCAGTCGCCCCCCAGCCGAGGCCGGCCAGCACCAGCAGCACGCCCACGAACCGCGGCAGAAAGGTGGAACGGAAGGCCAGCCAGCCCAGTAAGCCGCAATAGGCTCCGTAGCAGGTCATCGCGATCGTGTAGCCCTGGCCTTGAAGGCGCAGGCAGGGATAGGCCAGCGCCTGGAGCTGATCCTGGGCCAGGGGCGCCAGGAAGGTCGCGCCGCCCAGCAGCACCAGGGGCGCCAGCAGCAGGGTGGAGACCGTCAGGCCGATGGCGCAGCCGGTCAGGCTGAAGAAGGCCGCGACCCGTGAC
>JAYVDG010000091.1:0-7344 GCA_043749525.1 Phenylobacterium sp. | reverse complement strand
CCGTCGCGCTCAGCCTCGGCTTGATCGGCGCCGCCCTGGCCTATATGGCCGCGCCGCACAGCCGCGCCCTGGGCACCTTCGACCCGATCCTGCCCCTTCGCGGTTGGCGCGAGTTTTCCATCGCCGTCGACCAAAAACGCCGGCAGGAGGGCGCCGCCTGGATCGGGGTTGTCAGCTACGGAACCCTGGCGCAGCTTTCGGCCGAAGGCCTCGTCACAGCGCCCCTCCTGCAGATCACCGAGCGGACCCGGTATCTCGGCTTCCCGCCACCCGCGCCGGACTTCCGTCAACCCGGGCTGATCGTGGACCTGGCGCGGCGGCTGGAGCCGAGAGACCTGCTCCGCTGCTTCGCGGATGTGACCCCGGTGGGTGACCTCGACCGGGGCGCCCGGGAACCCGGGCCCGCCGCCCGCTATCGCGCCTATGTCGTGCGCGGGCCAAAGGTGGACGTGATGACTGTCGGATGCCCGGACGATCCAGCGATGCGCAGGAAGCGTTGGCGCTGAACGGATCCTAGAAGTCGGCCCGCAGCGTCACCGAGAGGGTGCGGGGGCGGAGCGGCGTGATCTGTTGGACGGATCTCAGGCTGAACGGGTTGCCATAGGCGAAGGTGTCGCCGACGACGTTGGCCGGATTGTCGATCGCCACCGTGACGCGCCAGGGCTCGCGCGACAGCGTCGCGGCGATCCGGCCAACGTCGTAGTCGCCCATCTTGGGCGCTGTCACGGCGTCGAAGGTGAGGCGGGATCGGCCCACATAGCTGTAGCGCGCATCCAGGGCGAGGGTCGAACGGCCGCCCAGCAGCCAGTCATAGTGCGCGGAGACACCGGCCGAGCCGGCCGGCACGCCGGCCAGGCCCAGGTCCGCGCGCCCGGGAAAGGCCGGATTCGCGCGGTCGAGCTCCGGCCCGTTGATCAGGAACTCGCCCCGCAGGACCAACGCGCCCGATCTGTAGGTCGCCTCCACCTCGACGCCCCGATTGCGCCCATCGCCGATGTTGGCGGTGAACGGCAGGCCCGAGGCCAACAACTGGTCGCTTTGCACGTTCCTCCAGAACGCTTCGAACAGGGCCAGTCTCAGGCCCAGGCGGCCGTCCAGCAAACTGAACCTCGCGCCGCCCTCGACGCTCCAGAGATCGTCGCCCTCATAGTTCCGATAAGGCTCCGGGCCTCCCGGCCCGCTGAACGCCTGCAGTGGCGCTCCGGTGGTGTTGAACCCGCCCACCCGATAACCCTCTGCCGCTTGCAAATACCAAACCGCTCCGGACGGCGCGGCGTAGGAAAGGCCCACCTTGGGGGCGAGGCCCGACTGCCGAAATCGGCCATCGAAGGCCGCGGTCGATCCGGGGCCGGAGCCCGTGATCCGGCTCATGACCTCGTTGTCGATCGTGAAGGCGCGCCCCCCGGCCGTGAGCGTGAAGCTCGCGCCCAGAGGCACGGACACCTGGCCGAACAACGCCGCCTCACTCAGACGGTCACTGCGCCGTTCGTCGGTGATCACCGATCCGCCCGGGCCGGAAAGTCCCAGCCGCGTGCGCTCCTGGGTCCGGGCGTAGAAGATCCCGGCCAGCCACTGGATGTGCGCGGCGGGGTCGCGCAGGACGGTCGCCTCCAGCACCTGGCTGGCGACGTTATTGTCGTCGTCATAGCCGGTCGGGCCCAAGGACGGCGCCAGCGGACTGGAGCTGGCGTCGTAACGGCTCACCAGATGGTGACGGACAGCAGCCATGGAGAGATTGGCTTCCCCCCAATCGTAGTCGCCGCGAAGGGCCAGGTGAGCCTCGGCGAAGTCACTGTCGTGCGGCTCGCGAAGTCGGTTGCGCCGGGTGCGAGGTTTCTCGCCGGCCAGGGCGTACTGCGTGTCGTCGGCGTTTATGGCCTGGCTGACGGCCCCGGCCGTCAGCGTCCAATCCGATGTCAGGTCCAGGCCCAGGGACAGCCGCGCGCCTTGGCGGATGGAGCGGTTGACGTCATCCAGGCCGAGACCGGCGTCGTCGATGTAGCCGCCCTGAACCTCGCGATAAGCCACCAGCCGCAGCGCGCCGCGGCCCTTGGCGAAGGGCAGGTTCATCATGGCGTCCACCGCCTCGCCGGGCGCCCCGCCCTGGGTCGCAGACATCGAGGCTGACACCCATGCAACAGCGCTTGCGCGGTCCGGCGGAGCCGTCACCAGGCGCAGGACCCCGCCCAGGGAACCGGCCCCGTAGAGCGCGCCCTGTGGCCCGCGCAGGACCTCAACCTGCGCCATATCAACCAGGCGCAAATCGGGATCGGGGGCGTTGTAGGTGACCCGCGCACCGTCGAGGTAGAGGCCCACCATCGATTGGGTACGGCCCGTCAGCGGACCGTCTGAAAGGCCCCGCAGCAGGATCTTGTCCCGGCCCGCTCCAAGGTTCGTCACCGTCATCGAGGGCGTGGTGAGGGCGAGGTCCGCGACGTCCTGCACCCCCAGCCCGTCCAGGCTTGTGTCGTCGAGGACGCTGACCGGATAGGCCAGGCGCGCGGCGGGGGTCGGACGCCGCGTGGCCACGACGACCAGTTCCAAAAGATTGGCGGCGGACCCGACCGGCCCCACCGCAACCGGGGGCCTTGGTGCGGCGCGGACGATCTCGACGGCGTGGGCATCCACCAGGCGGTAGCCGCAGCCGGTGTTCGCCAGCACCCTCTTCAAGCCGCTCTCAAGGGTGAAACGCCCCCGGACCGGGCCCTTGAAACCGCTGCAGGCCGAAACATTGCCGGTGCTGATGGAGACATTGGTCTGCAGCGCGAACTGGATCAGCACCGCCTCCAGGCCCTGTTGCGGCAGGTCAAGCCGATAGGTCACGGGCGCGGCCTGCGCCGCCTCGGCGAGGATAAGCGCCAACGCCAGAGCGGCGGCCGGCGCCCAGCGGCGCCACACGGTCGTGGACAAGGCCGGCGCCCCCGGAAGGTTCAAGCGCCCTAGTGTAGGATGAATTCGTGGCCGGCGCGATGCACCGTTAGTCCGCAATAGGCGGCCAGGCGGCGCGCCAGTTCATCCTGATCTCCCAGATTGAGAACCCCCGAGAACCGCCGTCCGGCCGCGACCTGGCTGACCCGGATTGGAACCGGATAGCGGCGGTTGAGATAGGCCACGATCTCCGAGAGCGGCTGGTCGTGAACCTCCAGTCGCCCCACGGTCCAGGCGAAGGCGGCATTGGGCTCGACCTGGGCGCGGACCGACCCCGCCCCGCCCTCGGCGTGGCGCAGCTCTTCACCCGGCCGCAGGATCGCGATCGGCTGTGGTCCCAGATTAGGCTGGCGCACCTGCACGACGCCCCGACGCACCGTGACCACGGTCTTCTTGTCGTAGTGGCGGATGTTGAACTCCGTCCCCACCACCTTCACCTCCTGGTCGCCGACGGTGATCACGAAGGGCCGGTTGGGATCCTTGGCCACGTCGAAGGCCGCCTCTGCCTCCCCGAGCGTCACACGCCGGGCCGTCCAGCCCAGCCGCACGGTCATCGTCGAGCCGGCGTCGAGCCGGATGTGGGTCCCATCGGCGAGCACGAGCGCGCGCACCTCGCCGACACCGGTCCGGTAGGTGGTCGCCTGACCTTGATAGCTGCCCCAGACGAACGGGACGACCGCCAGGCAGGCCGCTGCGGCGGCCAGGGTCACCACGCCGCGAACCCAGGCGCGACGCCGCGGCTTGAAGGCGATCACCTGTCCGTGGGATGGCGTCACGCGCCGCGAGATCTCCGAGGCCTCCCGGCTTAGAGCTTCTGAAAACTGCTCCACGTCATCGAAGGCCGTCTGATGCTCCGGTCCCAGGTCCAGCCAGTCCGTCAGGCCGTTCCAGTCCTCGGCCGAGGCGGCGTCGGATTGCACGCGCACAAGCCAGGCGATCGCCTGGTCGCGCAGGATGTCGTGGTTCGCCTCGCTCCCGTCGCTCATCGCCTCAACGCTCCGACCATCGGGTCATCGCCCCATTGACGCCACAAACGCCCCAGCCCCTCCAACATTTCGCGCGCCTGGGTCATCGGCCAACCCGGGCGAGGATGTGCTTGAGACTCGTCATGATGTGCTTCTCGACGCTGGAGCGGGAGATCTTCATGGCCGCCGCTGTCTCGGCATGGCTAAGCCCCGCTAGCTTGTGCAGCCGAAAGGCTTCGCGGACAGCGGGCGAGAGCTGATTGACCGCTTGAATGATCCGCTCGAGGCGTTGCCGCGCAGCGAGATCGGCGTCCGCGGCAGGCGTCTCATTGATGTCCTGATCTCCGACGGCGCTCACCGTCGCGCTGCGCCATTCGCCGTCACGGCGCCGGCTCCGCGCCTGCTGCTTGACACCGTCGAGCATCAGGTTGGTCCCCAGGCGATAGAGATAAGCGACCGGGTTATTGATCTCCTGGGACGGAACCTTCTGAATTTTCAGATAGATGTCTTGAACTAGATCCTGGGCTGCGGGTTCCGAGCCGAGCCGAGCCCGGAAATGCCGAACCAGGTCCGCGCGGCGCGCCAGATAAGCCAGGAGAAGGGGATTGTCGTCGCGCACGCCCAAGGCCGACCTACGATCCTGCGAACCACGCGCCGCCTTGTCGCGGCCGCCAGATGATCGATGATCTTCCCGATGCGGCCGCGCGGCGCAATTCAATTCGCACGGCGCTGGGCGCGGCTGCGCAGGGTGAGCAGCAACACCAGGCCGCCGATGGCGATCGCGAAGACCCCACTGACCAAGGTAGGCCCAAGACCGAGACCGCCCGACTGTGCAGGCTGAGACAAGAGGTCCCCGATCGAGGCGCCGAACGGCCTGGTAAGGATGTAGGCGCACCAAAAGACGGCCACCGCATTGGCGCGCAGCACGTAGTGCGCCAGAGCGCAGCCCGCGATCAGTCCGCCGAAGACCACCGCCGACAGGGCGTAACCCCACTGAAGACGCTCAGCGACCAGATCACCCGCCGCCGTCCCGAGAGCGAAGGTGAACAAGATCGCGGCCCAGTAGAATAGCTCGCGCCGCCGCGTGAAAATGGTGTGGATCGACAAAGTACGCTCGCTGGCGAACCAGGCTGCGAAGGTGGCGATCAGCAGACTGCTGAAGGCCGCCGTCGAGACGAAGAGGCTCAGGCCCAGCTTGTCGGTGAGGTTGTCGGTGATCAGGGTGCCGACAATGCTGAGCAGAACCACTGTAAGCCAGTACACCGTTGGCACGTAGCGTCGGGCGCTCAGTTGCACGACGAGCATGACGACCAGCAGGCCAGTCATCACGGCGGTTGTACCGACCAGACCCAAGCCTAGACGGAAGGCCAGGAAGTCGGCTCCGGTCTCGCCGATCGTCGTGGCCAGGATCTTGATGAGCCAGAAGTAGAGAGTGACCTCCGGCACCTTGTTCAGCATCCGCTGGGCTGGGGTCTCTGTCATTCAAGGTCCTGTGGGGCTGGGCGGGCGGTCACGGCTGGAAGGCGGCCATCGCCACTACCAGCCATAGTTGAAGCCGATACGCCCGACCTTGCGGTCGTCGGTGTCGTCGCCCACCGCCACGAAGGCGTTCACGTGCTGGGAGATCTGGTACTCGGCGCCCACGGAAACGGCGTTGGTCGAGGTGACGCCGTATTCCGGCGAAGTATTGCCGAACGCCTCGGCGAACAGGGTCGTCCGCTCCCCGACCGGGAAGTCGGCGGAGATGTCGTAGATGACCTGGCTCTTGAGGTCGGCGGTGTCGGTCTTGCCGACGAATTCGTAGCCGAGATTGAGGTTGAACTCGACGCCGCCGATGGTCTTGCCAACGATCACGTAGCTCTGGAAGTCGGCCTTGCCCGTGCCGATGTCCCGGTTGGTCGCCGTCGGAATCTTCACCTTCTCCGCGAGCAGGATGGCGGGCCGGTTCGCGGTCTCCGTCATCACCATGTAGGACAGCGTCACCTCCAGGTCGCCAACGCCCGACGTGCTCGGCCCGCCGTTGGGCATCTGCTTCTCATAGAAGAATGGCTCGATGAGAATCTCGGTCCGGTCGTTCACGCCGTACTCGAACTGCGACTCGGTCAGGTAGGTCTTGCCATCGGCGTCCTTCTCGACCTGGAAGGCGTTGCTGATGTTCCCCTGCCCCTTCTTGCCGATCTGGGCGGTCTCGGTCTCGAGCACCAGGTCGGCGCGGGCCGGCGTCGCCGCGAGATAGAACCCGGAGGCCAGAACCGGAATCATAGCGCCGAGCGCGAGCGAGCGTGAAATCATACGGTGTCCCCCAAATGTCGTCGAGCCATCCGACGTGCTTGTCCCGGGAAACGGCCCTCAGCTACTCGCCCGGCGACTAGAGACGACGCGGCCCGGAACTCGCCTCAAACAAATCTGTGGGGTGGATCACCGGCTCGATTGCAGGGACTTCCAAACGTCCCTCGACCCCGACGGAAGCGCTGCTGGTGGGCCCGGTAGGACTCGAACCTACAACCAGACCGTTATGAGCGGTCGGCTCTAACCATTGAGCTACAGGCCCCTGCAGCGACCGGGCGGGTTACCATGGCCTGCACCGCCATTAAAGGCGCCGTTCAGCTTGGCCTTGTCATCACGGAACCCAGCCCCGCGTTCAACGTTCGGAAGCGGGGTGGTACAGTCAAGCTAACGCCCCTTTGGGAGACACCTATGAAAACCTTCGTCCGCGCCGGCGCCCTCAGCTTGCTCCTGGCCACCACGGTCGCGGCGCCCGTTGCGCTCGCCCAGGCCGCCTCGCCCGCCGCCGATTCCATGTTCCGGGCCACCACCCTGAACCTCTCGGCCTACGGCGAGACCCGGATCGCGCCGGACATGGCCACCATCAATCTGGGGGTGAACACCGAGGCGCCGACTGCGTCGGCCGCCATGGCCGCCAACGCGACCCAGATGAACAAGATCTTCGCCGCCCTGCGCCGCGCCGGCATCGCCGACAAGGACATCCAGACCTCGGGTTTGAACCTGAACGCGCAATACGACTATGTGGAGAACAACCCGCCCAAGCTGCGCGGCTACCAGGCCAGCAACACGGTCACCGTCACCGTCCATGACCTGACCCGCCTGGGCTCGGCCGTCGACGCGACGGTCAATGCCGGGGCCAACCAGGTGAACGGGATTTCCTTCGGGCTGAATGACCCAACGGCGGCGGAAAACGCGGCCCGCGAGGACGCGGTCAAGGCGCTGTCAGCCAAGGCCGCCCTCTATGCGCGCGCCACCGGCTATCGCGTCGGCCGTCTGGTGACGCTGAGCGAAGGCGGTGGCTACAGCGCGCCCCCGCCCATGCCGTTGATGGCCACGGCCCGCTTCGACAAGGCGGAATCCACGCCGGTCGCCGGCGGCGAGCTGAAGGTGCGCGTGGACGTCACGGGGCTCTACGAGCTGACCCGCTAAACCATCTCTCCTCCCC
>JAYVDG010000090.1:0-2630 GCA_043749525.1 Phenylobacterium sp. | reverse complement strand
CCGGTCTGCCACAGCGCGATGGCCTCGTCGGGCTGGCCGTTGCGCTCCAGCACCCCGCCCAGGTTGATGTAGCCGGGCATGAATTCCGGATCGAGGGTGATGACCGCGGTCAGGGCCTCAATGGCGCCGGCCAGATCACCGGCCTGGGTCTGCAGGCAGCCGCGGTTGAAGTGGGCGACATAGAGCTGCGGATGCTCGGGATTGAAGGCCGCCCAGATCTTGTAGAGCTGCTGGGCCTGGTCACCCGCGCCCGTGACGCTGAGCGCGTTGGCGGTATTGATCAGCTCCGCCAGGCCAAGGGTTCCCGCCGTGGCCTTCTGCAGCGCCGAGAGGAAGAGGTCCTGGGACATTATGGTTTCGCGCCTGTCCTTCCAGCCGTGCCGGACCCAAGCGGCCTGCGACTCGGCCAGAGGATTCCGTCACCCCGTTGTGGCGCCTCTGAAGCCTGGATTCCAGACCGGGGGTCGGAATGCGACCATCTGCGCCGGGCTTGAAAGCCCGGCGCAGGGGTGGCGTCCGCCGTGATCAGGTGGCGGCGACGTAGGCGGCGATCTGAGCGTCGTCCAGGCTCTGGACCTGGGTGGCGGTCATGGCGTTCAGCAGGGTCGAGTTCATGCCGGAGATATTGGTCACCGACAGTCCGTCGAGCTGGGTCGTCGTCAGGCCCGTGATCTGGGTCGTCGCCAGAGCATTGGCCTGGGTCACCGTGAAGCCGGCGACCACCGTGGCCGAGAGCGCTCCCGCCTGGGTCGAGGACAGAGCCCCGAACTGGGTGCCGGCCAGGTCGCCGACGTCGGTGGTCGAGAGGCCTTTCAACTGGGTGGAGGTAAGCGCCTTGACCTGGGTGGTGCTCAGGGCGGCGGTCTGGGTCGCGTCGAGGGACGCGACCCCGGTTGCGGTCAGACCCGGGATCTGCGCGGCCGTCAGGCTGCCGACCTGGGTGGCGCTGAACTCGCCGATGTCGGTCGTGCTCAGACCCGAGAGCTGGGTCGTGGTCAGACCCTTCACCTGGGTGGTGGAGAGCGCCTGGAACTGGGTCGTGTCGAGCGACGAGATGTTTGTCGCCGTGAGGGCCCCGAGTTGCGACGCCGACAGGGCGGTGATCTGGGTCGAGGTCAGGTCTCCGAAGTCTGTCGTGGTGAGCGACTTCAGTTGGGTGGTGGTCAGGCCGGCCACCTGAGTGGTCGAGATCGCGTGAACCTGGGTGGCGTCCAGGGTCGAAAGGCTGGTCTGCGACAGCACCCCGATCTGCGCCGTGGAGAGGGCGCCGATCTGCGTGGTGTTCAAAGCTCCGACATTGGTAGGGGTCAGGGCCGCGAACTGGCTGGAGCTCAGGGCGCCGATCTGGGTGTCCGCGAACTCGCCTATATCGGTCGTGGAGAGGCCGGCCAGCTGGCTGGTGGTCAGCGACTTCACCTGGGTGGTGGAGAGCGCCGCCGTCTGTGTGGCGTTCAGGGCCGAGAGGCCGGTGGACGTCAGCGCGGGCAGTTGAGCCGTGGTGAGCGCGCCGATCTGGGTGGCGGTGAACTCACCGATGTCGGTGGTGAAGAGGCTCTTCAGCTGGGTCGTGGTCAGGCCCTTCACCTGGGTGGTGGAGAGCGCCGCCGTCTGGGTGGCGTCGAGGCTGGAGAGGTTGGTGGTGGTCAGGGCGCCGACCTGGTTGGCCGACAGCGCCCCGATCTGCGTCGAAGTCAGTTCACCGAAGTCGGTGGTGGACAGGCCGGCCACCTGGCTGGTGGTCAGGGCGCCCACCTGGGTCGTGGACAGGGCCGCCGTATGGGTGGCGTCGAGGGCCGAGATGGCTTCCGTGCTCAGGGCCGCGATCTGGGTGGTGGCCAGGGCGCCCAGCTGGGTGGTGTCCAGGGTCCGGATGCTCGTGGTGGAGAGCGCGGCGATCTGAGCCGTGGTCAGCCCCCCCACCTGGGTCGACGAGAGTTCGCGGATGTCGGTGGTGTCGAGGCCCTTGAGCTGGGTCGAGGTCAGACCCTTCACCTGGGTGACCGAGATCGCCGCCACCTGGGTGGCGTTCAGGGCCGAGATATTGGTCGCCGTCAGCGAACCCAGCTGGGTGGGCGTCAGCGCCCCCACCTGGTCGCCCGAAAGCTCGCCGATGTCGGTGACGCTGAGACCCGAGAGCTGGGTCGAGGTCAGGCCCTTCACCTGGGTGGCGGAGAGCGCCGCCACCTGGGTCTGGTTCAGGGCCGAGAAGGCGCCCGCCGTCAGGGCGGAGACCTGGCTGGCGGCCAGGGCGCCGATCTGGGTCGAGGTGAACTCGCCGACATCGGTGGCCGAAAGCGCGCTGAGCTGCGTCGTCGCCAGACCCTTGACCTGGGTCGTGGAGAGCGAGCTGACCAGGGTCGCGTCGAGGCTGGAGATGTTTGTGGCGGTCAAGGCCCCGAGCTGGCCGGCGGAGAGCGAACCGATCTGGGTGGAGGTGAGCTCACCGAAGTCGGTGGTGCTCATCGCCTTCAGCTGGGTCGTGGTCAGGCCCGACACCTGGGCGGTGGTCAGACCGGCGGTCTGGGTGGCGTCCAGGGCTGAGAGGTTGGTGGACGAGAGCGCGCCAATCTGGGCGGCCGAGAGAGCGCCGACCTGGGTGGAGTCGAGGGCGCCGATATTGGTGGTGGTCA
>JAYVDG010000089.1:0-7346 GCA_043749525.1 Phenylobacterium sp. | reverse complement strand
CGACCCGGAGGTCGTGCGCTACATGACTTGGGGACCCAACACCCCCGAGGTGACCCGCGAGGTGCTGGACCGCAATCTGGAGCGGCAGACGACCTGGCCGCGGGACGAACTGAGCCTGGCCGTCGAGGTCAAGGCCACCGGTGAGATGATCGGCGTCATCTCCCTGCACGACGCCAACACCGACAACAGCGCCTTCGGCTACTGCTACAGCCGCGAGGCCTGGGGGAAGGGCTATGGGACCGAGGCCGCTCGCGCCCTGGCTCGGATCGCGTTCACGGCGTTGGGCCACCACCGTATTTGGGCCACCTGCGACGCCCGCAACCATGGATCCTACTGGATCATGGAGAAGGTGGGCATGCGACGCCAAGGCCACCTGCGGAAGGACACCAAGGCTCACGACGGCTGGCGCGACAGCTACGTCTACGCCCTGCTGGCCGACGAATGGCGCGCGGCCAATTCATAATTATACCCGGATATAATTGACGAGGGCGGGCCGGTGAGTTAAAAGGCCCGCCTTCAGTCGAGGATCAGACCGTGGATAAGCAACGCCGCCGCGACATTGCCCGGGAATACAAGGAGCGGAAGGTTCCCCTGGGGATCTTCAGCCTGCGCTGCGAGGCGACCGGGGAGACTTGGATCGGCATGAGCCGAAACCTCGACGGGGCGGCCAACTCCTCCCTGATGAGCCTGCGCCTGGGCTCGCACCGCAACGCGGCCATGCAGGCGGCGTGGAAGGCGCACGGCGAGGCGTCGTTCATCTATGCGGTGGTGGAGATGCTGGAGGAAGACCTCGGCCCGATCGGCAAGGAGGACTGGCTGAAGGCGCGCGACCGCCACTGGCGCGCGCAACTGGACGCGCGACCCATCGTAGGGTGAAGCTCTACCATAGTGGCGGCGACAGAGTCGTCGGCCCGGGGAGACGCTGATGACCTGCTGTTCGATGGGATCCTGGCCTGTGCTGTCGCGGCGCGAGGCGGTGACCGGAGCCGTGGCCTTGGGGGCGGGGCTGTCGCTGCTGGCGCGGCCCGGCATGGCGCGTGCAGCGGGGCACGCCGAGGCCCTGCTGCTGTCGTGCATGGACTATCGCCTGATGAACGACGTCGAGGCCTATATGGACGGACGCGGTCTGAAGGAGAACTACGACCACGTGATCCTGGCCGGCGCATCACTGGGCGCGGTGAACACCACCTATCCGGCCTGGCGCGACGTCTTCTTCACCCATCTGGATCTGGCCGTGCAGCTGCATGACGTCCACCGGGTGATCGTCATCGATCACCGCGACTGCGGCGCCTACAAGCTGCTCCTGGGGGAGGCTTCGGTGAAGGACCCGGAGACGGAGCTCGCGAGCCACGTCATCCAACTCTACGCCCTCCGCACGGCCATCGGCGAAAAGCATCCGCGCATGGCGGTGGAACTGGGCCTCATGGGCCTGGACGGCAAGGTCACGCCCGTAGCGTGAGCCGCCACCCCTGGGGACGAGCCCCAGGGGTGGCGTACCCAGATCTACTGCGGGGCCGGGGCCGGGCCGGTGTCGGCGGCGTTCTGAGCCGCCTCGTTGGCGCTGGCGGCGGCGTCGCGGCTCGCCTGGGCGCTGCGGTCGGCGGCGTTACGGGCGCTGTCGGCGGCGGCCTGGGTCGCGCCGGTCACGCTGGAGGCGGCGTTCGCCGAGGCTTCGCTGGCGGCTTGAGCCGCGCTCTGGGCCTGGGCCGTGGCGGTTTCCATCATCGCCTGGCTGCGGCCGGCGTCGGCGGCGGCCTGCAGGTCGGTGGCGCTGGTGTTGTTGTTGAACATGAAGACCAGGCCGACGATGGCGACCACAGCCACCAGGGCGGCGATCCACCAGCCGGCGCTGCTCGAAGCGCGCGGGGCGGCGACATATTCCGTGCGGACCGTGCCCGGCTGCTCGATGACGGTGCGTTCGATATAGGGGTCGTTGGGATTGCTCATGGGTGCGTCCTCAAAATCGGCGGTGAAGACCACCGTCGAGGTCGAAAACGCGGGTCGCTAGGCGCGGTTCCTAGCCGCGCTTGATCACCAGGGTGGCCCAGGCGTCGCGGTGGATGCGGCGGACCAGGATGAAGCCCTTGGAGCGATAGGCGGCCAGGACCCGGCGTTCCTGGGTGCGCAGCAGGCCTGAGAGAATGGCGATCCCGCCTGGTTTGAGGGCCAGCTTGATGTCGTGGGAGAGCGCCACGAGCGGCGGGGCCAGGATATTGGCGAACACCAGATCGTAGGGCGCCTTTTCCCGCACCGAGGCGTGGCCGAGGCCTGAGGCATGCAGGAAGCGCACCTTGGCCTTGTTGAGCACCGCGTTCTCGCCGGCGATCCGGACCGAGGGCCCGTCGATGTCGGTGCCCACCGCGATGGGCGTTCCGGTGCGGGCCGCGGCGATGGCGAGGACCCCGGTGCCGGCGCCGACATCCAGCACGCGCGCGAAGCGGTGAGCCTTCAGCAGGTCGTGATAGGCCTGCAGACAGCCGACGGTGGTGCCGTGGTGGCCGGTGCCGAAGGCGGCGCCCGCCTCGATGCGCAGGTTGACGGCGTTGACCGGGGCGCGGCCCTTGTCGTGGGCGCCATAGACGAAGAAGCGGCCGGCCCGCACCGGCGGCAAGCCCGACAGCGCCATGGCCAGCCAGTCGGCGTCGGCCAGCTTCTCCACCAGAACCTTGAGCTCGGGATAGGTGGCGAGCGCGGTGGCGAAGTCGCGGCTCTCATCGTCGGTGGTGGGGAAGGCGTCGATGCGCCAGACGTCGCGGTCCTCGTCCTCCTCCAGAATGGAGTAGGTGACACCCTCCAGCATGGGATCGGCGTCGATAGCCTCGGCGGCGGTTTCGGCCACGGCGCGTGGGCCACGGGCGATGATCTGAACGGCGTCTGTCGTCATGCGCATCCGTCTAGAGGCGCATGGGCGGAAAGGCGAGGGGGCTTAGGCGGGCGGCGGCGCAGCTTCGTCCGGCGCCTCTTGCGGCGCGGGCGGCGCGTGAGCGGTTTCGAGGCCCGCCAGGATGTCGCCGCCCATGGAGGGATAGGAGGGCGGCGGGGCGGGTTCGGACTCGTATTTCGCCGGAGTCCAGCGAACGGGCGCGTCCTCGTGAGCTGCGCGGGCGGGCTCGGGTTCAGGCTCGGCCTGGGCCATTTCCACCGGAGCGGGCTGGGTCCAGTCGGTGCCGATCACATAGTCGGGGACCTGGCCGTTATAGCTGGTCCAGCTGGCCGTCTGCCGCAAGCCAAGGCCGAGCCGCTCGCCGGACTGGCCCGACAGCAGCTGCGGGCCATCGAGATCGGTCATCTCGCGGATATTGGGTTTAGAGACGCCACCAAGGATCAGGCCCGCCACGGTGGCGACGGCCATTCCGTAAAAGGCTTGCCGCAGATCGCGCATCTCTCGACTCCCTCGCTGCCGACTATAGCGCGCGAGAGGGCATCTGGTTCAGCCAAGTGAGCCTGTGCCAATTCGGTGCGGTTCTGGGCTGCGTGTCCGGACGCGCAGCACGAAACTCGCGCAACAGGATGCGTCGGGTTCCCGAACTTTCACCCCTCGGGGAACGCCAAGGCCGGGCGGCTGGCCCTGCTCTTGCGCTGGGTTCAGGTGGACCTGCGCCGCCGCGGGGTCCGCCCGATGGAGACGATCATGACCCTTGAAGTCCTCGAGGAAGAAACCCGAGACCCGTTCTTCGATCACTGGGCGCCAATGCTGCTGGTCCACGTCGCCAACGCGGTGGCGCTGGCGTTGCTGGTACTGTTCTGGCCGGCCTTCGCGCTGCTGGACCGCCTGCCGGACGCCAAGCCTAAGGTCGTCTAAACCCCTTCACGCGCCCGCGCGGTGGCCCGCTCGATCAGGTCGGCGATGCGCGGGATCAGCTGCTGGGGCAGGTCGTGGCCCATGCCGGAGATGGTGTGCAACTCCGCACCCGGGATGACGGCGGCGGTGTCGCGGCCCCCTTCGATCGGGACCAACGGATCAGCCTCGCCGTGGATCACCACGGTGGGGGCGACGATGGTGGCCAGGGCCTCGCGGCGGTCGCCGCTGGCGACGATGGCGGCCATCTGACGGGCGCGGCCCACCGGATAGTAGGCGCGCTTGGCGTCCTGCTTGATGCGCTCGATCAGGATCTCGTCGGGGGTCGGATAGGCCGGGCTGCCGATCACCTTCTGGCTCTCCAGCCCGCTCCAGATGTGCTTGTCGAGGTTCTCGGCCGGGTCGACCGCCGGCTTGGTCAGCGCGGCCATGGCCTCGGGATTGGCCGGCGGCAAGGCGGGGTTGCCGGTGGTGGACATGATCGAGGTCAGGGACAGCACCTTCTCGCGGTGATTGGCCGCCACCATCTGGGCGATCATGCCGCCCATCGAAGCGCCCACGATATGGGCCTTCTCGATCGCCAGGGCTTCAAGCAAACCGGCGCTGTCGTCGGCCATGTCGTTCAGCAGATAGGGGACATCCGGCGTCTGGCCGCTCATCAGGGCGGTGTAGACGGCGGTCATGTCCGGCTCGCCGTGCGCCTCCAGGCGGTGGGACAGGCCGACGTCGCGGTTGTCGTGGACGATGACGCGGTAGCCGCGGTTGGTGAGCTCGCGGATGAACTGAGGCGACCAGCGGGTCATCTGCGCCCCAAAGCCCATGATCAGCAGGATCGGCTCGCCGCTCTCTCGCCCATAGATCGCGTATTCGAGAGGTATGCCGTTGGCGATGATCTGGGGCATGGCGCCCTCCCGAGCGTCTGAGTGATTGGTGTTCACCTTGCTTGGGAAGACCCTGCTCCGCAAGGCCGCGGCAGCGTGCAACTCTTTGCCGCACGAGCCGGCAAAGAGTTTAGCTTTCCCGGCGACTCAAAGGAGAGTCAAAGAGCGTTGATCGGCCTCCTCAGGTTGAAGATTCCGTCTCGTCGTCGCCCCGACCTGCTGCAGAGCGACCCTGGAGAACACACCATGCGATCGCCTGCCGACATGGACATCGTCCAGATCGACATCAGCACCAAGTGCCACCTGAAGTGCTCCAACTGCACCCGGCTGATCCCACACCAGACCCAGCGGGCCGACATGGAGCTGGAGACCTTCGGGCGGGCCGTGCAGAGCATGGAGGGCTGGAACGCCCCCAACAAGCTGATCGGCATCATCGCCGGCGAGCCGACCCTGCACGCAAATTTCGAGCAGATTTCGCTGCGCTTCGCCGAGCTGTGGGGCGGGGACAACACCAACAACGGCAAGTTCCCGATCAAGGACTTCAACGATTTCGCCAATGAGCGCCTGTTCGACCGTTCGAACGGCCGCGGCCTGTGGACCAGTCTCGGCGCGGGGTTCTACCGCAACTACGAGACCATCATGTCGGTCTACAGCCACTTCAACACCAACACCCACGAGTCCGCCGGCCAGCACCAGGCGCTGCTGATCCCCCGGGCGGACTACATCGCGGCGACCGGCATCTCCGAGCTGCAGTGGGAAGAGAACCGCGACAACTGCTGGGTCCAGAAGCTCTGGTCGGCGACCATCAACGACAAGGGCGCCTATTTCTGCGAGGTGGCCGGCGCGATCGATCGGCTGTACTTCAACGGCAAGCATGCCTGGCCCGTCGAGCAAGGCTGGTGGCAGCGCCAGCCGGGCGACTTCGGCGACCAGATCGAGCTCTGCAACTACTGCGCGCTCGCCCAGCCCGGCCCGTCGCAGCTGGACATCCTCGAGCGCGACATCATCAGCCCGCAGCATCGCGACATCCTGCGCAAGCTGGGCAGCCCGGCGATCAAGAAGCACAACTACGAGATCTTCGACCGCGAGCTGCACAAGCAGAAGCGCGAGGTCGAGAGCCGCGACAACTATGTGGGCGACAGCGGCGCCGGACGCCGGGTCGGCATCGGCCACAACTCCACCAAACCCAAGAAGCTGTCCTGTGTCCTGGTCTCGGTGGGCTACGGCGACATGCTCGCCCAGACCCTGCCGCGCAACATCGACCATTTCGACGACATGATCGTGGTCACCACCTCCACCGACCTGCGGACGCAGGAGGTGGCCGCCGAGCACGGCGCGACGGTGGTGATCTCCGACCGCTGCTTCGACGAAGACCACGCCTTCAACAAGGGCCGCATGCTCAATGACGGCCTGGCGGTGATCAAGGAGCCCGACTGGATCGTCTTCACCGACGCCGACATCGCGGTGAACGGCCAGCTGCGCGACGTGGTGTTCGGCCACTCCTGGAACCCGGGCTGCCTCTATTTCACCGCACGCCGTGACAGCGCCCCGGTGGAGGGCCAGTTCGACAAGGTGAACCTGGAGCCCAACGGCTACTTCCAGATGTTCCACGCCAAGGCCAAGGCGGTCCGCGCCAACTGGCCCAAGATCGTCAGCGAGGAATTCTGCTCGGCCGGCAGCGTCGACACCTGGTTCTTCCAGCAGTGGGACACCGCCAACCTGATCGGCATCACCGACATCGAGGTGGACCATATCTCGTCGACCTCGCTGGGCCTCAACTGGAACGGCGTCCAGCCGCAGGACGGCAAGTGGCGCCAGCTGGGCATCCTGACCACCAACGGCTTCTCGTCGTTCCTGGGTCTTGAGGTGATGCCGCCGGTGATCAAGCTGACCGACACCAAGTTCGGCCAGACCATCGTCATCGAGCTGAAGGATCTGGAGAACTACGCCCGCATCATCCCGACCGGCCTGGAGTTCCTCGGCAGGGACCTGGGCAAGAGCCACATCCACGTGGCCTTCAAGGACGGTGGGGAAGCGCCGGAGATCTCGACGCTCGCGCCGACGGTGGTCCTGGCGGCGGCCCAGCCTGAGGCTGTGCCGGCTTAAGCGGAGCAGGCAACGGGTAGACTAGCCTATCCACCTGCACACCGTGATCCTCGGGCTTGTCCCGAGGATCCATGATCTCCGGGATTCCGAAGAAGGCGCGAACGTCGCGGCCGAGATCCAACGGCGCCACGGTGTTAATGGATCCTCGGGACAAGCCCGAGGATGGCGGTTCTCAGGGATCACCCCTTCTCCACGAAGCTGTCGATCACCTTCTTATCGCCGGCCTTGTCGAAGGCGACGGTGAGCTTGTTGCCGTCGACGCCCTTGACCTGGCCGTAGCCGAACTTCTGGTGGAAGACGCGGTCGCCGCGCTTGAAGTCGCTGGCCGCCGAGCTTTCGGCCACCAGGCGGCCCTCGCCCTGGATGACCTGCTGCCGGCCCGGATGGCTGCCCTGATAGCCGCGGGCCTGGGCGCGCTGCCAGCCGGGGGAGTCGTAGCCTGAGCCGAAGGCGGGCGTGGCGTCCCAGCTGCTGCCGTGCTGCTGCTGCATGCCGGGGCCGCCGCCGTAATAGCCGGTCTCGGAGGACGCCTCGACATTGGCCAGCGGCAGTTCGTCGAC
>JAYVDG010000088.1:0-2630 GCA_043749525.1 Phenylobacterium sp. | reverse complement strand
CCCGCCCCGCCGTTCTCCTTCTTCGGCGAGCTCAAGGAACTGGCCAGTGTCGCCGGCACGCTGTTTGGCAAGTGGCCCGTGGTCAACATGGTGCTGGGCGTCACCATCGCCTCCTTCGGTTCCTATGGGGCCGGCCAGTTCGTGCCGCCCTACTTCGCCCGCGCCTTCGGCGATCCCTCCGGCCACGCCACCTGGACCTGGCTGCATTTCCTGGCCGACCCCAACCACCCCTACCTGCTGGATTTGGCCAAGATCGGCATGATCACCGGCATCGTCGGCGGCATCTCCTCAGGTATCGGCACCCTATTGGGGGGCGTCATCACCGACCGCATGAGCAAGCGTTCGCCGCGCTGGTATTCGCTGACGCCGGCCATCGGCCTGGCCATCGCCACGCCCATCTATATCGCCGCCTACCTGCAGCCCTCGTGGCAGACCGCGGCCCTGATCCTGCTGATCCCGGGCATCTTCCACTACACCTATCTGGGCCCCACCTTCGGGGTGGTGCAGAACATGGTGCCGACGCGGCGGCGAGCGACGGCCACGGCCCTGCTGTTCTTCTTCCTGAACCTGATCGCGCTCGGCGGCGGCCCGCCCTTCACCGGCTGGGTCATCGACCACTTCGCCCAGTACAACTTCAACCACCCTGGCGGCCACGGCATGATCGCCTCGATCAGCGCCATGCTGGGCGGTGACGGCGGGACCACCAGCTTCGCCACCGCCTGTCCGGGGGGCAAGGCGGCGGTGGGCGCCGCGCTTGAGGTGATGGACCACTGCAAGGCCAGCCTCAAAGCCGCGACCCAGTCTGGGATCATCGTCTCGGTCTGCTTCTACCTCTGGGCCGCCTTCCACTACCTGCTGGGCTCCATCGGCCTGGCCAAGGCGCTGTCCAAGGCCCGCACCGATCGCGGCGAGGCGGCGTAAGGCCAGATCCGGGGTGGCGAAATCGGCCCGGTGGAGCTATCCACCGGGCCGTAAGGAGCCACGTCCATGATCCCCCGCTACGCCCGCAAGGAAGCCGCCGACATCTGGTCGCCCCAGACCCGCTTCAAGATCATGTTCGAGATCGAGGCTCACGCCGCCGACAAGATGGCCGAGCTGGGGGTGATCCCCAAGCTGGCCGCCCAGACCATCTGGGAAAAGGGCCGCGACGCCGTCTGGGACGCCGACCGCATCGACGAGATCGAGCGCGAGGTGAAGCATGACGTCATCGCCTTCCTGACCCACGTCACCGAGATCGTGGGGCCCGAGGCGCGCTTCCTGCACCAGGGCATGACCAGCTCCGACGTCAACGACACGGCGCTCGCCGTCCAGCTCAGCCGCGCCACCGACCTGCTGATCGAGGACGTCGACATGGTGCTGGCCGCCCTGAAGCGCCGCGCCTTCGAGCACCGCCTGACGCCGACCGTCGGCCGCAGCCACGCCATCCACGCCGAGCCCACCACCTTCGGGCTCAAGCTGGCCGGCCACTACGCCGAGTTCCAGCGCGCCAAGGAGCGCCTGGCGATGGCCAAGTTCGAGATCGCCACCTGCGCCATCTCCGGCGCGGTCGGCACCTTCGCCAATGTCGCCCCCGAGGTTGAGGCCTATGTCGCCGAACAGCTGGGCCTGGCCGTGGAACCGGTCTCCACCCAGGTGATCCCGCGGGATCGCCACGCCGCCTATTTCGCGGCGCTTGGCGTTGTCGCCTCCTCAATCGAGCGCCTGGCCACCGAGATCCGCCACCTGCAGCGCACCGAGGTGCTGGAGGCCGAGGAGCCCTTCGACGTCGGCCAGAAGGGGTCCAGCGCCATGCCGCACAAGCGCAACCCGATCCTCACCGAGAACCTGACGGGCCTGGCCCGCCTGATCCGCTCGGCCGTGGTCCCGGCCATGGAGAATGTCACCCTCTGGCACGAGCGCGACATCAGCCACTCGTCGGTCGAGCGCGGCATCGCCCCGGACGCCACCGTCCACCTGGACTTCGCCCTGCGCCGCCTGGCCAGCGTCGTCGAGCGGCTGGTGATCTATCCGGAGAACATGCTCAAGAATATGGACCGGCTCGGCGGTCTGGTTCACTCCCAGCGCGTCCTGCTGGCCCTCACCCAGAAGGGCGTCGCCCGCGAAACCGCCTACGCCGCCGTCCAGGGCGCGGCCATGAAAGTCTGGCGCGGCGAGGGCCTGTTCGTCGACCTGCTGCTGGCCGACCCCACCGTCACCCTCAGCGAGCCCGAAATCCGCGACCTCTTCGACCTCGGCTACCACTTCAAGAACGTCGACGTGATCTTCGGCCGGGTGTTCGGGCAAGAGGCGATGGCCAAGGCGGCGGAGTAGAGGCGAGCCTAGCCGCCGTCGACAAAGGCCCGGACATGGGGGTTGCTCGTCTGGTCGAGCTCCCCGGGCGCGCCCTGCCAGACGATGGCCCCCCCGTGCAGCATGGCGATCTGGTCGCCGATCCTGCGGGCCGAGGCGAGGTCGTGGGTGATCGAGATCGCCGTGCAGCCCAGCCGCCTCACCTGGTCGACGATCAGGTCGTTGATCGCCGCCGCGGTGATCGGGTCCAGGCCGGTGGTCGGCTCATCGAAGAACAACACCTGCGGATCGGCGGCGATGGCCCGGGCCAGCCCGACCCGCTTCTGCATCCCGCCCGACAG
>JAYVDG010000087.1:0-2641 GCA_043749525.1 Phenylobacterium sp. | reverse complement strand
CCACGTCCCACGAACGAAAGGCCTTGCTCATCCCCAGAGTGAATCAAGCTTCGCTCCAGTCGTCCAGACGATTACTCGGACAGGCTCCTAGACGCCGCAGGGAATGGCCCGCGCGCTGGCCGCCGCGCGGGCGGCCCTGCCGGAAATCTTCGGCGGACGGCCCTGAGGCGGCCAGCGGATATTGGCTTTCGCGGCGGAAAGCTGGCAGTTCTGGACGCTCAAGCCATCTCAGAGATCATTCCATGAAGTTTGACGACGTCATCCTCGGTCGCCGGAGCATCCGCGGTTACAAGCCTGATCCTGTGCCGCGGGCGCTGATTGAGGAGATCATCGGCCTGGCCATGCGGGCGCCGTCGTCGATGAACACCCAGCCGTGGAATTTCTACGTCATCACCGGCGAGCCGCTGGACCGCATCCGGGCCGGCAACACCGAGCGGATGGTGGCGGGCGTTCCGCAGTCGCGCGAATTCCGCCAGGGCCAGGCCTTCGCCGGGCCCCACCGCGACCGGCAGGTGGTGGTGGCCAAGCAGCTGTTCGCCGCCATGGGCATCGCCCGCGACGACAAGGACATGCGCCAGGACTGGGTGCTGCGCGGCTTCCGGCAGTTCGACGCCCCGGTCTGCATCATCGTCACCTATGACAAGGTGCTGGACGGCAGCGACGACACCCCGTTCGACTGCGGCGCGGTGACCACCGCGCTGGTCAACGCGGCCTGGTCGCGGGGCCTGGGCGCGGTGATCAACAGCCAGGGCATCATGCAGTCGCCGGTGGTGCGCGAGCACGCCGGGATCGCCGAGGATCAGGTGATCATGAAGAGCGTGGCGCTGGGCTGGCCCGACGACGACTTCCCGGCCAATGCGGTGGTGTCGGAACGCAAGGCGGTGGAAGAGGCCACGGTGTTCGTCGGGTTCGGCGAGTAGCGGCGACGGACAAGCATGGAGAGGGCCTAGCCCCTTCCGTCACGCGCATATCTGCACGCCCCACCTCCCCCGAAACGGCCTGCGGTCTGGGGGAGGAATTGCGCGCTCCAAATTCCTCCCCCAGCGCGAAGCGCGGTTCGGGGGAGGTGGATCGGCGAAGCCGAGACGGAGGGGGCTGGGCCCTCCCCGTCACCTCCATCAGTTCCAGATCGGGGGCCTGCGCCCCGCCCACGGCAGTTCCTTTTCCAGCTGGCCGGCGAGCCGGTAGAGCGTCGCCTCGTCGGCGAAGCGGCCGGTGAACATCATGCCGATGGGCAGGCCCGCCTCCGACTGCCAGAGCGGCAGGGAGAGCGACGGCTGGCCGGTGAAGTTGGCCGGCGGGGTGGTGGCGTAGGTGGCGCTCTGGCGTTTGTCGAATTCCTTGGGGTCCAGGGCCGGGTCCAGCCAGTCCACGCGGGGCGGCGGGGCGCTCATGGTGGGCTGCAGGTAGACGTCGAAGGCCTCGTAGGCGGCCAGGATCTGACGGTTGATCAGGCGCAGCTGCTGGAAGCCCCAGAACGCCTGCTGGCCGGTGATGCGCTTGCCGGCCTCGTAGGCGCGCCGCGCCAGCGGTCCCAGCTCGGTCTCACCGGGCTCGCGGCCCAGACGTTCGATCCAGCGCAGGATGTTGGCCGAGAAGTTGGAGGCGCTGGCCAGGGCCTGGGCGCGGTAGAGAGTGCGGTAGTCGATCCCCAGGCCCTGCTCGAAGACCTCGTGGCCGAGGTGCTTCAGGGCGTCCACTGTGCGGGCCATGGCGGCGACCATCTCCGGGTCGATCTCGCGGCCGTTGGGGGTCTCCAGGGACCAGGCGATGCGCAGCTTGCCCGGCGCGCGGTCGATCTCGGAGAGGTAGGGGCCGTCCTTGGCCGGAGCCTGGAAGGGGTCGCCGGCCTGGGGGTAGCCGGTGGCGTCCAGCATGGCGGCGCTGTCGCGCACCGTGCGGCTGACCACGTGGTGGACGGAGAAGCCCAGGGCGCCGTCGGAGACCTCGCAGATGGGGGTGCGGTCGCGGGTGATCTTCATGCCCACCAGGCCGCAGCAGGCGGCGGGGATCCGGATGGAGCCCAGGCCGTCGCTGGCGTGGGCCAAGGGCACGAGGCCGGCCGCCACCGCCGAGGCCGCCCCGCCGGAGGAGCCGCCGGAGATATGATCGGGGTTCCAGGGATTGCGGCAGGCGCCCAGCTTGTCGGAGTTGGTGACGCCGGGAATGCCGAACTCCGGGGTGTTGGTCTTGCCCACCAGCACCACGCCCGAGGCGCGGTAGCGGGCGACCAGCTCGCTGTCGGCGTCGTCGGTGGGGACCTGGGCGAAGTGGCTGCCCGAGGTGCGGGGCCAGCCCTGGACCTGGGCGCCGAGGTCCTTGATCAGGAAGGGCACGCCGCGGAAGGGGCCGTCGGGCAAGGCGGCCGCGGCGGCGCGGGCCTCGTCATAGGCCTTGTGGACCACGGCGTTCAGCGTGCCGTTGTGGCGCTCTATCCGCGCGATGGCGGCGTCGGTCAGTTCGGCGGGGGTGATGTCGCCCTTGGCCACCAGGGCGGCCAGGCCGAGGCCGTCATAGTCGGCGTATTCCTTGAAGGCCATGGTCGCGCTCCGTTCCTGATCGGCGATCAGGTTGGGGGAAAAGGCGCGGGAGCGACAGGCCTAACTTGCGCCTCGCCGTCAGGGCGTGACGCGGGGATCGA
>JAYVDG010000086.1:0-2644 GCA_043749525.1 Phenylobacterium sp. | reverse complement strand
TGACCGAGGAGGTGTCGGGGCGCGAGGCCAGCCGGTCGAGGTCGAAGTTGATGGTCTGGCCGGTGATCCCCAGGTTGGTGGCCCAGGCGGGGGAGGCGCCGCCGGCTGAGTCGCCGATAACGATCTGCGGGGTGGCGTTCAGGGCGCCGAACACGGTGGAGTTGGCTTTGTCGAACGCGCCGGTGGCGGTGAACCGCACCGTGCCCGAAGAAATCAGGCCCGAGGTGGTGCCCGTGTCGATGTCCGAGCCGGGGACCGCGTAGATCTCGGCCTTGAACTCGTTGGTCACGGCCGGGTCGTGGATGAACGACATGGCGACCTTGTGCGCGCCACCGACGGAGTCGATGATGTTCATCTCGACGGTGAAGTCGGGCTTGTAGATGGTGTTCTGACCGTCGGCGTAGCCGGCCATGCTGGTGGCCTGGGCGGTCGGATCATAGGCCGTGAGGTCGACCTGGGCGGCGGGCAGGCGCTTGTCGACGTTGGCGTTGACCACGATGTTGCCTGTCGGCCGCACGGCGGCGCCCAGGTTCTTGACGTTGATCGGCTCCAGCTTGGTCAGGTCCGACGGATTGATGTCCATCGTGCCGTCGGCCTTCACCTTCCAGCCCTGCAGGTAGAGCTTGGCGTCGTTGACCATGAAGCCGTCGGCGTCGACGCTGAACGAGCCCGAACGGGTGAAGGAGCGATTGTCGGCGGAGGTGAGGCCGGTCGCCTTCTGGGTGACGACGAAGAAGCCGTCGCCGGAGATGCCGAGGTCAGTGGGCGACGAGGCGCTGGTGATCAGGCCCTGCTGGCCGACGAACTGGCGGGTCACCGCCTGCACGCCGCCGGCCGAGTAGCGGCCCTTCACGGCCTGGGCCGTCACCACGTTGGCGAAGTTCACCTGGTTGCGCTTGTAGGCGGTGGTGTTGACGTTGGCGATGTTGTCGGAGATCGCGGCCAGGGCCGACGAGTTCGACACCAGGCCCGAGACGCCGGCGAGCATGGCACTGTTGATGCTCATGGAATTTGCCTTCTTTCGTACTGCGGAGGCCGCAATGGATGGGGGAGCTAAGCCGCCTTAGGCGGCCGCTTCGGTGTCCGGGACTGGGGTGTTGTCGTTTTGGGTCTTGGTGATCGGGGCGACGACGTTGTTGATCGAGGTGACCGTCTCCCAGGGAATCTTGGCGCCGTTGATGGTGATCAGGGTCTTGCCGTCGACCTGCTCGACGCCGGTGACGACCCCCTGGATGCTGATCTTGGAGATGACGGCTGTCCCGGCGCTGTCCTTGGCCGTGACCTTCAGGGTGTAGGGGCCGCCGTCGTTCAACTGCTTGCCGCTGGTGTCCTTGCCGTTCCAGTTGAAGGCATGGTCGCCAGCCTTCATGTCGCTGGGGGCTTCGCTGTAGACCGTGCGGCCCTTTGAATCGACGACCTCAAGCTTCAGGTCATTGGCGGCTCGGTTGAGGTTGTAATTCCAGGTCGCCTTGCCGTCCTTGATGACGTTGTCGGCGGTGCCGGCCTGAACGTCCTTGCCGATCAGGGCCACGGCGGTGGAGATGCCGCTGCCGGTGTTGGCCACCAGCTTCTCCATCAGTTGGTTGCCGTAGAGCTGCTGCTCCACGCCGGTCATCTGGACGAGCTGCTGGGTGAACTGGTTGGAGTCCAGGGGCGAGAGCGGGTCCTGGTTCTTCAACTGCGTGGTCAGCAGGTTGAGGAAGGTGTCGAAGCTCTCGGCGAGGCGCTTGGTCCCCGTCTGGGCGGTTGTCTGGGTTGCGGCGGCGCCGGCGACTGCATTTACCATCTGACGCTCCCTAAATTCGCACGTCGACGCCGGACAGGGTCCGGCGCTGGAGGTTGAGGGCGCCCGAGAGCGCCGCGTCGGCCGTCTCACCGGCGCTGTCGAGCGCCGCCTGGAAGGCCCGGCCGCGCGAGGCGCCGCCGTTGTTGGAAGGGTCCTGACCGAACTGGCCTTGGCCGGCCTGGCCCTGGCCGCGATCGGCGGCGACGTCGAAGCGGATGCCACCGCTGATATCGAAGCCGGCCTGTTCCAGGGCCTTCTGCAGTTCGCCCGCCCGGGTGCGCAGTTCGGCGGCGGCCTGGGGGTTCTCGAAGGACATGGAGGCGGTCAGTCGGCCCTGGGCGCCGATCTCGATTCGTACGTCCACGCGGCCGAGGCCCTCGGGGTTGAGGGCGACATCGAACTGTGTGGAGCGGCCTTCCAGCTTCTTGACGATCTGGGCGGCGAGGTGGGCGACGGTCTGCGGGCCGGCGCGAACCTCGGCGGGCGCCGCGGTCGAGGCGGCGGCCGCGGCGTCGGCGACATTGGGGGCGGCGGGCTGGCCGGTGTCGACGTCGGCCTTGGCCTCCACGGCTGGCGCGGCCTCTTCGCGCTTGCCCTCGGATCCGGAGTCGAAGGTCGCGGCGGTCTCGGAACGGGCGACGGCGGTGGCGGTCAGCGGATCGGCGCTGGACAGCGCTGGCGAGGCGGTGGCGTTGGCTTGGCCGCCGGCTTCGTTGCGTGTGGCGCGTGCGGTGGTCTTGGCCCTCGGCGCGGCGGCCGGAGTCGCGGCGTCGGTGTCGGCCGGGATCGCGGTGGCCTCGGCGGCTTCCACAACGGGCGAAATGTCGGCGGCGACCGGGGCTTCGGCGGCCTCGGTGA
>JAYVDG010000085.1:0-2647 GCA_043749525.1 Phenylobacterium sp. | reverse complement strand
CGAAGGCCGGCGAGCCCCAGGTGGTGGGCAGGCCTGCGACATTGTGGGATTCCTTGACCGTCATCGGCACGCCCAGCAGGGGCCGCCGCTCGCCGCGCGCCAGGGCCGCGTCCGCCGCCTTGGCCTGGGCCAACGCCTCGTCGAAGTCGCGCACCACCACCGCGTTGATCGGCCCGTCGCGGGCCTCGATGCGGGCGATGGCCGCCTCGGTCAGTTCGACGGCGCTCGTCTGGCCGCCCGCCAACGCCTTCGTCAGCTCACCGGCCGACGCCCAACTCAGGTCCTTCGTCAGGGTCTGCGACACCTGCGTCTCCTCCGTGTTGTTGGAGGCAGGTCATCATCCGGATGCAGCGCCTGTCGAGGGGCCCGGGTCGAGTCCGCAAGACAGGTCAAGCCCCTACAGCGGGATATTGTCGTGCTTCTTCCAGGGGTTGGTCAGTTGCTTGCCCCGCAGGTTCTTCAGCGAGCGGGCGATGCGCTTGCGGGTGTTGTGGGGCTTGATGACGTCGTCGATGTAACCGCGCGACGCGGCGATGAAGGGGTTGGCGAAGCGGGACTTGTACTCCGCCTCGCGGGTGGCGATGGCGTCGGGGTCGCCGATCTCGGCGCGGAAAATGATCTCCACCGCGCCCTTTGACCCCATAACCGCGATCTCGGCGGTGGGCCAGGCGTAGTTCACGTCGCCGCGGATGTGCTTGGAGCTCATCACGTCATAGGCGCCGCCATAGGCCTTGCGGGTGATCAGGGTCACCTTGGGCACGGTGGCCTCGGCATAGGCGAACAGCAGCTTGGCGCCGTGGCGGATCAGCCCCCCCTGCTCCTGCTTGGTGCCCGGCATGAAGCCCGGCACGTCCACCAGAGTCACCAACGGGATCTCGAAGGCGTCGCAGAAGCGCACGAAGCGAGCGCCCTTGCGACTGGAGTCGATGTCCAGCACGCCGGCCAGCACCTGGGGCTGGTTGGCGACGATGCCGATGGTGCGGCCGTCCATGCGGGCGAAGCCGCAGATGATGTTCTTGGCGAAGTCGGGCGCGATCTCGAAGAAATCGGTCTCGTCCACGATCTTCAGGATCAGCTCCTTCATATCGTACGGCTTGTTCGGATTGGACGGCACCAGGGTGTCGAGGCTCATCTCGTCGCGCTCGACATTGTCGAAGCTCTCGCGGACCGGCGGCTTCTCGCGGTTGGAGAGCGGCAGGAAGTCCACCAGGCGGCGCACCTGGGTCAGGGCCTCCAGGTCGTTCTCAAAGGCGCCGTCGGCGACGCCGGACTTCATGGCGTGGACGCGGTAGCCGCCCAGTTCCTCGTGGGTGACCTCCTCGTGGGTCACCGTGCGGACCACGTCGGGGCCGGTGACGTACATGTAGGAGGTGTCCTTCACCATGAAGATGAAGTCGGTGATGGCCGGCGAATAGACGTCGCCGCCGGCGCAGGGGCCCATGATCACGCTGATCTGCGGGATGACACCGCTGGCCAGGGTGTTCTGCAGGAAGATGTCGGCATATCCGGCCAGGCCGTCGACGCCCTCCTGGATGCGCGCGCCGCCGGCGTCGAACAGGCCGATGATCGGAGCGCCGACCTTCAGGGCCTGCTGCTGCACCTTGACGATCTTTTGCGCGTGGGCGTTGGAAAGAGATCCGCCGAAGACCGTGAAATCCTTGGAGAACACGAAGACCAGGCGGCCGTTGATATTGCCCCAGCCGGTGACCACGCCGTCGCCGGGCACGCGGTTGTCGGCCATGCCGAAGTCGGTGGCGCGGTGCTCGACGAACATGTCGAACTCCTCGAAGGAGCCCTCGTCCAGCAGCAGGTCCAGACGCTCGCGCGCGGTGAGCTTGCCCTTGGCGTGCTGGCTCTGGATGCGGCGCTCGCCCCCGCCCATGCGGGCTTCCTCGCGACGCTTCTCAAGCTCCTCGATAATATGCTTCAAGGCCTGCCCCTCTTAACGCTCTGTGCTGGGATCAAGCCCTAGTCGCGCCCGGAAGGCTGCGCAAGTTCACCGCACGTCAGCTAGAGGGCCTTGAACCAGCGCTCCAGCATCTGTGCTTCCACCACATGGCGGGCGGTGCGTTCGGCGGCCTCGTCGTCGATGCCCCACTTCTCCTCCTGGAAGATCTCATCCAGGCGCGACAGTTCCAGGGCCTGGACCCCGCCCATCCAGCCGCGCGCCAGGCCGAAGGCCAGAACCGCCGAGCCGAACAGGGCGGTGCCGAAGGCCACGCCAGCCAGGCCGAAGTCGTCCATCGCCAGGGTCATGGCCTTCACCTTGGCCAGGGTCTCGTCGGGCTGGGTGCGGTGGACGATACCGGCGGCGCGGACGAAGGCCACGTCGAACTCCCGCTCGGCGCGCTCCAGCACCGGAACCCAGTGATGCTGCTGGCGATCCACCAGGCCGGCCGGGTCCTGCGCGAAATAGCAGAGCAGGTCGGAGCCGGCATAGTCGGCGATCTGGCCCGCCGTGCCGTCGCGGGCCTGGGGGATGGCGTCCAGCGCGGTGTTGGCCAGCCGGGTGGCGTGCATTACCGCCATCGCGATATGCTCGCCCTGGGCGGCCCACTCCTCGGCGACCAGATCGGCGAGCGTCTGGGTCGGCAGGACCATCAGGGCGGCGCGGGGGCTGCGCAGGCTGCGGCTGTCCAGCTTGACC
>JAYVDG010000084.1:0-2647 GCA_043749525.1 Phenylobacterium sp. | reverse complement strand
GGCGACAGTGAAGGCCGCGGCCGTGGCCCGCATCAAGCAGCTCGGCTTCGACATCGGCCGCCTGGAATACCCGCTGCCCGTTCACGGCTGAAGGCTTGATTCCGGAACGTAGCCGGAACATTCTGGAGCCTGTGGACGTCTCCATCACCCTTGCCGCCGTCTCCCGGCCCGAAACCACCGCCGCCGTCACGCGCGGCGCCGCGCGGCTGCTGGTCGCGCTGGGCTATGCACCGCTGGCGGAGGTGACCCTGCCCAATGGGCGGCGCGCCGATCTGATGGCGCTGGGGCGCAAGGGCGAGATTTTCATCGTCGAGGTGAAGTCCAGCCTGGAGGATTTTCGCACCGACCAGAAGTGGCATGAGTACCAGCCCTATTGCGACGCCTTCGCCTTCGCCGTGGCGCCGGAGTTTCCGCGCGAGATCCTGCCGCTGGAGCCCGGCCTGATCGTCGCCGACGGCTTCGGCGGCGCGGTGCTGCGCGAGGCGGGCGTTGCGCCCCTGGCCGGCGCGCGGCGCAAGGCCCTGACCCTGGCGTTCGGCCGGCTCGCGGCTCTGCGCGCAGCGGGGGTTCAGGCGGTGGTGCTGGAGTAGGGCGCCGCGCCGCGCGTGAGCTGCTTCAACGCCCCCATATGCCTCCGCGACACCGCGACCTCGGCGCCGGTGGACAGCGTGATGGCGCCGCGGCCGCCGGCGTGGCGGATGCGTACGATGCGGTCGCAGCGGACCAGGCTGGAGCGGTGGACGCGGATGAAGGCCTTGGGGTCGAGCCGCTCGGCGAGCGCGCCGATCGACTGGCGGACCAGGAAGCTGCGCGCGCCGGTGTGGATGCGGACGTAGTCGCGCTCGGCGGCCACCCAGTCGATGGCGGCGACCGGCAGGCTGGTGCGCCCGCCGCGCTCCTGGATCCAGATCTCTCGCTCGAAACCGTTCGTCGGCGGCGGCGCTGGACCGCTGCGCAGGTTATGCAGCACTTCTTCCAGCTCCTGCGTCCGCTCGGCGGCGGCGCGAACGGCCAGGGTCTCGCGGGCCCGTGTCAGGGCGGCGGCCAGCCGGGCCGGCTCCACGGGCTTCAGGAGATAGTCGAAGGCCGCCCGCTCGAAGGCGTCCAAGGCGAAACGGTCGAACGCGGTGACGAAGATCACGATCGGCGCGCGCTCAGCGTGATCGCCAATCAGGGCGTCGAGCACCTCCAGGCCGGTCATCCCCGGCATCTTGATGTCCAGCAGCACCACGTCGGGGCTGAGCTCGCCGATCATCCGTCGCGCCGCCAGGCCGTCGGCGGCGGCCCCGACCAGTTCCACCTGCGCCTGCTCGCGCAGCAGAATCTCCAGGCGACGGCGGGCCAGGGGCTCGTCATCGACGATCAGGACGCGCAAGGGGTCCATCAGCGCCGCTCCAGGGGCAGCTCGATGGTGGCCGCATAGCCGCCGCTGTCGCGGGGCCCGCAGGTCAGGACGCCGGCCTCGCCATAAAGCACCGAAAGGCGGCGGCGCACGTTCTCCAGACCGACCCCGAGGGTCTGCGGCGCCTTTTCGATGTCCGGAACCGCATCGTCCTGGACGGTCACGGTCAGCGTGTCGCCGCGCGCCTGCGCGATCACCTCCACACGGACCGGGCGGGTGGTGCGCGCGACGCCATACTTCACCGCGTTCTCGATCAGCGGCTGCAGGATCAGCCCCGGCAGCAGCGCCTGCTGCAGTTCCGGCGGCGAGCTCTCACTCAGCACCAGCCGGTCGCCGAACCGCTCCTGTTCGATGGCCAGGTACTGGCGCTGGGCGGTCAACTCCTCGGCCAGGGTGATCTTGTCGCTGGGGGCCCTTTCCAGAGACGCGCGCAGGAAATTGGAAAGCGACAGCACCATCCGCTCGGCCCGGTCGAAGTCCTTCTGCAGGATCAGCGAGGAGAGCGCGTTCAAGGTGTTGAACAGGAAATGTGGATTGATCTGGTAGCGCAGCATCTGGTTCTGGCTTTCCGCCGCCAGGGCCTGGGCCTCCATCAGTCGCAGGGTCTTTTCGCGGGCCTCGTCGTCGTAGCCGAGGGCGAAGACGATGGCGCACCAGGCGATGAACGACCAGATCAGCACCGAGAACGCAGGCACCGCGTCCACGAACCACTCCGAGAGGCTCCCGTTCCAAGGGCTGATCGGCCGCCAGGCGTAGAACACCACGTGATTGACGACGGTCCAGTAGGACGCCCCGGCGACGGACAGTCCCAGAGCGATCGCGATGCGCCGGCCGAACGGCAGGCGGCGACTGCGGGTCAGCAGGTTCTGGATCAGGGCGCAGAACAGTACGGCCGCCGCACAGACGACGGCGCGGCGCACCCCCATGGCGATCACCCGGTGCAGCGGCGTGTCCATGCCGACCACCATGCGGGCGGTGGTCAGCCCGAAGGTCAGTGCCCACAGGCCGAGGTTGGCGGCCAGGTACCGGTCGAAAAAGCGCCGCCGGCCGGGCTGAGCCTGGGCGGCGCCGGGTGCGTAAGCGCTGTCCAAAGACGCCCTCCGCGCCACTGCGATAAGGTCAGACTAGGCCAAGGCGGTGGCCGACGCGACGCCACTTGTCGTGCAAAAATCGCCGCTTGCAGCACTGACTACAGTTCGCCTCGCATTTCCCAGGCTTCGTCGAATATGGCGTGATCGACGCCGC
>JAYVDG010000083.1:0-7388 GCA_043749525.1 Phenylobacterium sp. | reverse complement strand
ATCGGCCATCCCCCATTCTGGGGGCGTGTCTCCGATCTTCACGACACCAGAGAAGTCGATAGCGACTAAACATATGGTTAAACTGAAGGACTGCGTTGTTCGGCCGCAGATCATCGCAGCATTCGCGGGCGTTACTCGCCGGGAAACCTCCACCCCGCGATGTATGCCCATAATGGGTGCTTTTGCGGGCTGGGTTATCGCCCGGCGCGAGACGGCTTCGCCCCGGACGCGAACAGAGCTTACAGCCACGCTTAGATTGCGTAGCTCTGTTGAGCACATCCCTTGGCTGCGTCCGGGGACGATTCGACCGGGAGATATCCGTGAAGCGTTTTGGTTTGAGCATGGCCGCCCTGGCGGCGGTTTCAGGTGGCCTGGCGATCTCCGCCGTGGCCCACGCCCAGTCCTGGGATTCCCGCGCGGGCTATTCCCAGCCGAGCCGCGAGGAACGCTGCGACTGCTACGACTACGGCGCGCGCCAAGACCGCTATCCCTATGACGACGGCCGGGGCGGCTACTATCAGGACAGCCGTCAGGGCTATGGCCCCCCGCCGCCCGTCGGCAGCAGCTACTACGCCCCGCCCGGTGGCGGCGGTCAGAACAACATGGGTTATTTCGCGCAGTATGAGCCGGGCCGCAGCGCCTTCCGCCCCGGCCTGATCCTGCCCCCCTATTTCCGCGGCTACATGGTCACCGACAACCGCCTGGCTCGGAAGCGCGGCTATGCCTGGTACAAGGTCGGCAACGAATACATCCGGGCCAGCACCTCCAGCGGCGAAGTCACGAGCATCGTCACCTTCCCCTGAACCGGGCCGCGATCGGCGGCGTTCCCATCTCCACGAGGCGTTCAGGCGCGGTTCAGCCTGGACGCGTCATCGTGAAGTTCGAGGGATGTCCGCCTATCAGGGCGTGGTGAAGGAGACGTGGGCATGAAGCGTCTGATCTTGAGCCTGGCCGCCATCGCGGCCGTCGCCGGCCCCCTGGCCGCCACGGCCACCACGGCGCAGGCGCAGGCGCAGGGCTATTTTCGCGATCACGGAGACCACCGCGACCATCGCGGGCCCGACCGCTATGACCACCGCGACTGGGACCAGGGCCGCCACAACGGCGACTACTACGGCAGTCGCTGGAACTATGGCCCGCCGCCCCAGGCCTATTACGGCAACCCCTACTATCGCCCGGGCTACAACGCGTGGCGTCGCGGCTCGGCCCTGCCGGCCTATTACCGCGGCTACCCGGTCTATGATTACGGCCGCTACCGCCTGCGCCAGCCGCCCCGCGGCTACGCCTGGTATCGGGCCGCCGACGACTACATCCTGGCGGCCATCGCCACCGGCATCATCTTCGAGATCATCAACAACAACTAGTCGGGCCCACCCTGACGCCAGATGGCCCCGGAGTCCGGGGCCTTCTTCACATGTAGGCGACGGCGCCGGAGTCGGCGACGCGGCGGCCGTTGGCCTTGCGCAGGAAGCCGTAGCGCTTCGGCGGCGGCTCAGGCCCGTCGTGATGGAAGAAGGTGTCCATCATGTAGAGCTGCACCGCCTCGGGCGCGCAGTGCGCCACCACGCTCCAGCGCGAGCGCATCTGGTCGACGGCGGGCGACCCGCCGTGCGGCAGCTGCGGATGCCAGATGGCCACGTCACCGCACTTGATGGGGGCGGTCACCACCTCGCCGACGCTCGGGCTGTCCTGGATCACCTGGCCATTGTAGAGGTCGAGCGCCAGGGTGAGCTGCTCCCGCGGGTTAAGGTCGGGGCGGTCACGCTGCACCCGGCGCATGATGTCGCGGTGATGCTCCATCTCGAACCGCTGGCCGCCCTTGACGTACATCAGCGGGCCGGCGTCGGGGTTGACGTCCTCCAGCGCCGTCCAGACGCCGAAGAACCGGCTCTGCGGCCAGGTGGCGAAGTGCGGCGTGTCGCGGTGCAGGGGCTGCTGGGTGCCGTACTTGAAGGTCAGCGTCGTGTAGACACACGCCTTCTCGTCGAACAGATAGTCCAGCAGTTTCATGATCTTGCGATTGGATATCTTCCAGCTCGGCCTCTGACCACAGGTGGAAATTCACCAGCCACTTCTCGCGGCCCATCTCGTCGCGGTTCTGGGCTACATAGTCGGCGTGCTGCTCGGCATAGCGGTAGAAGTCGGCGATCACCTGGGCGCAGAGCGCGGGATCGACAACGGCCCGCAGGACGGTGAAGCCGTCGGTGCTGAGCTCCCGGGCGGCGGTCTTGAATTCTTCCGGCGCGCGGGACTGTTCGATGCGTGAAAGTGCGTCCGGCCGGTCCAGCCAGAGCGCCTTCATCGACGGCTTCTTCGTCCCCCGTCCGAACATACGCTAAATCCCGAGTTTGGCCTTGAGGAGTTGGTTCACGGTTCCCGGATTGGCCTTGCCACCGGTTTCCTTCATCAGCTGGCCGACGAACCAGCCGATGGCCTGTGGCTTTTCCTTCACGGCGGCGGCCTGACCCGGATTGGCGGCGATCAGCTTGTCGATCATCGCCTCCAGGGCCCCGGTGTCGGAGACCTGTTGCAGGCCTTGCTTCTCGACGATGGCGCGCGCGCCGCCCTCGCCGGCCCACATGCGGTCGAAGACGTCCTTGGCGATCTTGGAGGAGATGACCCCCTCCTCGATCAGAGCCACCAGTTCGGCGATGGCGGCAGGCTTCAGCGGGCTGTCCTCGATGTCCTGGCCCGCCCCTGTCAGCCGAGCGGCCAGTTCGTTGGTCACCCAGTTGGCGGTCAGCTTGGCGTCGCGGCCCTTGGCGGCTTCCTCGAAGAAGTCGGCCCGGGCCTGTTCGGTGATCAGCACCCCCGCGTCATAGGCCGACAGGCCGTACTGGGTCTGCAGCCGGGCCTTCTTGGCGTCGGGCAGTTCCGGCAGCGAGTCCTGGATCTTCTTCACCCATGCGGGATCGAGGATCAGGGGCAGCAGATCGGGGTCTGGGAAGTAGCGGTAGTCGTGCGCCTCTTCCTTCGAACGCATGGACCGGGTCTCGAGCTTGGTGGGATCGAACAGCCGGGTCTCCTGCGTGATGGAGCCCCCGTCTTCGATGATCTCAATCTGACGGCGGGCCTCGTACTCGATGGCCTGCTGGATGTAGCGGTAGGAGTTGACGTTCTTGATCTCGCAGCGCGTGCCCAGGTGGCTGAAATCGCCCGTCTCGCGGAACTTCTCGTAGGCGCCTGGACGGCAGACCGAGACGTTGACGTCGGCGCGCAGGTTGCCCTTCTCCATGTCGCCGTCGCAGGTGCCCAGATAGACCAGGATCGTCCGGACCTTCTTCACATAGGCCGCGGCCTCGGCCGACGAGCGCATGTCGGGCTTGGACACGATCTCCATCAGGGCGGTGCCCGCGCGGTTCAGGTCGACATAGGTAGCGTTGGGGTCCTGGTCGTGCAGCGACTTGCCGGCGTCCTGCTCCAGGTGCAGGCGCTCGATGCGCACGGTGAAGGTCGAGCCGTCGTCATGCTCGACGATGACCTCGCCCTCGCCCACGACCGGGTCCTTGAACTGGCTGATCTGATAGCCCTGGGGCAGGTCGGGATAGAAGTAGTTCTTGCGGTCGAAGCTGGAGCGCAGGTTGATCTGAGCCTTCAGGCCAAGGCCGGTCTTCACCGCCTGCTCGACGCAGAAGCGGTTGATCACCGGCAGCATGCCCGGCATGGCGGCGTCGACGAGGCTCACCTGCTCGTTGGGGCCGGCGCCGAAGCCGACGGCCGCGCCGGAGAACAGCTTGGCCTTCGAGGCCACCTGGGCGTGGATTTCCAGTCCGAGAACGATTTCCCACGAGCCGGTGCGGCCCACGATCAGCTTGGAGGTGTCAGTCATGGGACTTTCCTAAACCGGGCCGCGCGCCAACGAAAGCACCTTGCGCGGACAGTGATTTTGCAGCTTTGCTGACGGCGTAAAAACACCCCCTCGGGGAAGGGAACTCACCATGAAGAAGACTCTCGCCGCCGGCCTCGTCGGCCTGTCGCTCTCGTTCGGCCTGATGGCCGCCGCTCCGGCCCTGGCCCAGGCGCCCGCCGCCGCACCCGCCGCGCTTTCGGTGGAAGCCACGCCGATCGAGGCCCTGGTCGCCAACCCGGCCGCCAAGGCCGTGCTGGACAAGGACATTCCCGGCCTGACCACCCACGAAGCCTATGACCAGTTCAAGTCCATGACGCTGACCCAGGTCGCCCCGATGAGCCAGGGCGCGCTGACCGACGACATGCTGAAGACCGTCCAGGCCGACCTGGACAAGCTGCCGAAGTAGGCAGGTTTTCGAAATAGATAAGAAGGCCCCCGCCGGCGACGGCGGGGGCCTTTTTCGTCACCACCAGCGGGTGGGCTTGGCGCGGAAATCCGCAGCCTTTTCAAGGGCGCCGCCGAGCGAGAACAGGGTCCCCTCGTCCAGGGCCTTGCCGATCAGCTGGAGCCCCAGGGGGAGGCCCTTGTGGTCGAGGCCGGCGGGGATGGACATGCCCGGCAGGCCCGCCAGGTTCACCGTCACCGTGAAGATGTCGTTGAGGTACATGGCCACCGGATCGTCGGCGTTCTCGCCGAGGCCGAAGGCGGCGGACGGCGCGGTCGGCGTCAGCAGAGCGTCGACCTTCTGGAAGGCCTGGTCGAAGTCGTCGGCGATGCGCCGCCGCACCTTCAGCGCCTTGACGTAATAGGCGTCGTAATAGCCGGCCGAGAGCACGTAGGTGCCGATCATGATGCGGCGCTTCACCTCGGTCCCGAAGCCTGCGGCCCGCGTGTTCTCATAGGTCTCGGTGAGGTTGGCGCCGTCGACCCGCAGGCCGTAGCGCATGCCGTCATAGCGGGCGAGGTTCGAGGACGCCTCGGCGGGGGCCACGATGTAATAGGCCGGCAGGGCGTACTTCGTGTGCGGCAGGGAGACCTCGACGATCTCGCAGCCGGCGTCCTTCAGCCAGGCGATGCCCTTTTCCCAGAGCTGTTCGATCTCGGCGGGCATGCCATCGACGCGGTATTCCTTCGGGATACCGATCCGCAGGCCCTTCACCGACTTACCCACGAAGCTGGGGAAGTCGGGGACCTCGATGTCCAGGCTGGTGGAGTCCTTGGCGTCGTGGCCGGACATGGACTTCAGCAGGATGGCGGCGTCTTCGACGGTCTTGGCGATGGGGCCAGCCTGGTCGAGGGACGAGGCGAAGGCCACCACCCCCCAGCGCGAGCAGCGGCCATAGGTCGGCTTGATCCCAACGGTGCCGGTGAAGGCGGCGGGCTGGCGGATGCTGCCACCAGTGTCAGTTGCCGTGGCCCCCAGGCAGAGGTCGGCGGCGACCGCGGTGGCCGAGCCGCCCGAAGAACCGCCGGGGGTCAGCTTGGTGTTCGAACCCTCGGCGCGCCAGGGGTTGACCACGGGTCCGAAGACGCTGGTTTCGTTGGAAGATCCCATGGCGAACTCATCCAAGTTGAGCTTGCCCAGCATCACCGCGCCGTCGCGCCACAGGTTGGACGTGACGGTGGATTCGTAGGTCGGAATGAAATTGCCCAGGATGTTCGAGCAGGCCGTGGTGCGGACGCCTTCGGTGCAGAACAGGTCCTTGATCCCAAGCGGCGCACCATCCAGGACGCCGGCCTGCCCCTGCGCCCGCCGGGCGTCGGAGGCGCGAGCCATGTCGAGGGCTTTTTCAGGCGTCTCCAGGATGAAGGCGTTCAAGGGCTTGGACGCGGCGACAGCGTCGACGTGGGCCTGGGTCAGCTCCAAAGAGGAGAAGGACTTGTCGGCGAGGCCCGCGAGCGCGGCCTTGAGGGTCAGCGAGGTGAGGTTGGTCATGATCTTACTCGACCACCTTGGGAACGACGAAGAAGCCGCCCGTGGTCTTGGGCGCATTGGAGAGCACGCGGGCAGCGTCGCCGCCCTCGGTGACGACGTCCTCGCGCATGGGGGCGGCCACGGCCACGGCCGAGGTCATCGGCTCCACGCCGTCGGTGTCCACTTCGGCCAGCTGCTCGATCCAGTCCATGATGCCGCTCAGCTCCCTGGCCAGCGGTTCGATCCGGTCTTCGGGCTCGGCGATGCGGGCGAGTCTGGCGACCTTTCGAACGGTCGCCACGTCGATGGCCATGGGGGCCTCCTGATTGTTCGACGCAGGGGTTAGCCGTGCGGCCCCGCCTTTGACAAGCGATCCCTGAGGGGAAACCGCGTCAGGCGGCCTGGGCGGCGGCGTTCGGAGCGGCGTCGAGGGCGGCCTCGATGGCGGCGAACAGCTTCTCGGCCTCAATGGGCTTGGCCACCACGCCGCTCATGCCCACGGCCAGATACTCGGCCACCTGTTCGGACATGACGTTGGCGGTGACAGCGACGATGGGGGTCGCGGCCACGCCACGCTCTGCCTCGCCCTGGCGGATGGCGAGCGTCGCCTCGACCCCGGTCATCTCGGGCATCTGGATATCCATCAACACCAGGTCATAGCCGCCGGCGGCGAACAGCTCGGCGGCCTCGCGCCCGTTCTCAGCGATGGTCAGATCGATGCCGAAGGGCTCCAGCAGAGAGGCGAGGATCAGCTGGTTGGTCTTGTTGTCCTCCGCCGCCAGGATGCGCAGGGGCACGGCGTCGGCATTGGGTTCGAGATCGGAGATGGGCTCTGCCGCCGGCGCGGCGGCGGACCGCCTCTCCAGCGGAACCTCCAGGGTGAAGACCGAGCCCCTGCCCTCCTCGCTGGCCACGGTGATCTTGCCGCCCATCAGGGTGGCCAGCTCGCGGGCGACAGAGAGGCCGACGCCCGTGCCGCCAGTCGCCCGGGTGGCCGAGGCGTCCACCTGGCTGAAGGCCTCGAAGACCTCCTCGATCCACTTGGCCGGGATGCCGACACCGGTGTCGGCCACGCGGACGCGGACGGTGGCGTCCTGATGGTCCACGGCGATGGTGACGCCGCCGGCCTTGGTGAACTTCACGGCGTTGGAGACCAGGTTGGCCAACACCCGGGCCAGGCGTTTGGCGTCGCCGCGCCAGCGGCCCTGGCTCTCGGCGGCCACGGCGAGGTCGAAGCTGAGCCCCTTGGCCGCCGCGGCGTCTCCGTCGGCCGCGCAGGCGGCGCGGACCAGGGCGGCGAGGTCGAAGTCTTCGGCCTTCAGGGTCGCGTCGTCAGCCTTGGAAATCTCGAGGATGCCGTTGAGGATCTTGAGCAGGGCCTCGCCGGACTCGCAGATCACCGCCAGGCGCTGGCCGTGGGCGGCGTCGGCGGGCTCTCGGGCCATGATCTGCGCCATGCCCAGGATGCCGTTCAGCGGCGTGCGGATCTCGTGGCTCATATTGGAGAGGAAATCGGTCTTGGCGCGGTTGGCGGCCTCGGCCTTCTCGGTGGACAGCTTCAGCGCGCGCTCGCGTTCGCGGATGCCCTGGGCCATGGCGTTGAAGCTGCGTTCCAGGGAGCCG
>JAYVDG010000082.1:0-2648 GCA_043749525.1 Phenylobacterium sp. | reverse complement strand
AGATCACCTCCACCAGGGCGCCGCAGATGTCGGTGGCCAGCGAGTACATCCAGCGCTCGCCGGGCTGGTACAGCAGCGGAACCTGGCCGAGCTTGTCCAGGAACGCCATCATGCTATCGCCGCTGCCGGCGCTGCGGATCTTCAGGCCGCGATAGATCTTGTCCACCGGGTGCTGGTCGCCGACGCCGGGCAGGCCGCCGCCATAGGTGAAGCCGCCGGTGTGGGAGAGCACGTCCTTGAAGGAGACGGGCCGCTTGGGCGCCTCGGTGACCATGCTGTCGCCTTCGCCCGAGACCCAGACGCGGTGGGTCTTCCAGGACGGGACGTAGCGGCTGACGGGGTCGTTGAGTTGGAAATAGCCCTTTTCGTACAGGGTCATGAGCGCGATCGAGGTAATCGGCTTGGTCATGGAATAGATGCGGAAGATGGCGTCATCCATCATCGGCTTGTTGCGCTCCAGGTCCATGGACCCGAAGGACTTCAGATAGGCTTGGTGGCCGTGCCGGGAGACGGCGACCTGGGCGCCGGCGATCTTCTGCGGGCCAATGTAGTTGCGTTCGATATGGTCGGTGATGCGTTCGAGCCGACCGGCGTCGAGCCCGGTCCACTGGGATTGGGCGTCCATGAAAATAGTCCTCCGAAAATCGCGGTTGTTCTAATTGGCGCCATCATGGCCCCGGAGGTGGAGCCCGCCAAGAAAATCCTGACGCCGGGCAGGTAGTTGCGCCGCGCCGCGCCGCGCGCGATGACGGTGGGAACAAGCAAGAGGAACCGCCGATGCAAGCGCTCTACGACCTGGCCGAAATCGTCGGCGCCCAACTCAAGGCCGCCAAGCAGACGGTGGCGGTCGCCGAAAGCTCCTCCGGCGGCCTGGTGTCGGCGGCTTTGCTCAGCGTCGCCGGGGCCTCGGCCTACTATCTGGGCGGCGGCGTGGTCTATACCGGCAAGGCGCGCATGGTGCTGATGGAGCTGCCGCGCGAGGCGGTGGCCGGCATGCGTTCGGCCAGCGAGCCCTACGCCATGCTGCTGGCCCGCACGGTGCGCGAGCGGTTCGGGGCCACCTGGGGCGTCTCGGAAACCGGCGCGGCGGGCCCGAACGGCAACGGCTATGGCGACGCCTCGGGCCACACCTGCATCGCCATCTCCGGCCCCATCGAGATGGCCATGACCATCGAGACGGAGTCCGACGACCGTAAGGCCAACATGGAAGCCTTCGCCGCCGCGGTGCTGCGGATGCTGGAGCGGTCGCTCTCGGAGTAGGGTCTAAGGCGTCGCCATCCCCGGCTGGCCCCGCACGCCCAGCGGCGCGAAGTGGGCGCGGTAGTCTGTGGGGGTCATGCCGGTGATCCGCTTGAACAGGCTGCGGAAGAAGGCCACGTCGTCGTAACCGACCTCCGAGCTGATCGACTGGATCGGCTTGGCGTCGCGCTCCAGCATGTTCTTGGCCGCCTCGATCCGCAGGGCCTGCAGGTAGGCGGCCGGCAGCCGCCCGGTTGCGGCGCTTGAAGCGCCCCACGAAGGTCCGAGCCCCCAGGCCCGCATGGTCGGCCAGGTCCTGAGTGGAGCAGTCGCGCGACCGGTTGGTCTGCAGGAGGGCCTCGACCTGACGGATGCGCTCGTCGTCGTGCGGCTGGGAGACCGGCAGCACCGCGTAGCCCGACTGGTGGATGCGCGGCATGGGCAGCAACAGGGCCTTGGCGCATTTAGCGCCACCTCGTGGCCGCACAACTTCTCCACCAGCTTCAGATCTAGATCGAGGCCCGAGGTGGGCACGATGATGATGTCGGTCCGCTCGATCTCGTCCAGCGAGGTCTCCGGCGAGATCGAAAGGCCATAGGGGCTGCGGACCGCCTCGCCGGTGAGCGACACGGTCCGCACCCGGAAGGCGGGTTGGGGGGCCTGGTCATGCAGGTCGTTCAAAAGCGTGCCGGCGGAATGGAAGATCTCCACCGGCATGATCGCCGCCGAGGACAGGCCGCCGTCCAGCAGCACAACGGTCACGTCCAGCACGGGCCGCACCTCCATCTCTAGGCCCCAACCTACCTAACCCGCCGTGGTCGGGTCGATGGACCCCGACAGCAGGGTGATCTTGTTGGCGGGGAAGCCGCTCAGGCGCGCATGCTCCTGAACCGCCGCCTCGTGCTCGGCCAGATAGACGCAGAAGGTCTCGTCCTTGGCGACGAAGGACTCCTGCCACTGGACGCGCGGCGACAGCTTGGCAAGCGCCGCGTTGGAGACGGCCGCCGCGCCCTTGAGCTCGTCGTCGGTCATCTTGTCGACACCGGGATGTCGCGTTCGATCATGTATTTCTTCATCAGTATGGCTCCGCTTGAGGGAGCGGGAAACTGACCTCGACCGCCGTTCTGCGAAAGGCGGTGATCGCGACAACCTGAGGGGACGATCGCGTCCCGCTGCTATCCCATATACCCCGGCATCCAGCCCTCGTGGCGCGCCCGCAGGTCGTCCAGCGACACGCTGAAGATGCCGGCGCAGGCCAGGGCCTTGCCGTCGGCATGACCCACGACTTCGCCGGCGATGCCCGCCGCATGGGCGGCCTTCAGCAGGGCGATGGGATCGGCGATGGCGATCAGGTAGCGGCCCTGGTCTTCGCCAAACAGCAGGGCGTGGTCGGGCAGTTTGGAGGGGAG
>JAYVDG010000081.1:0-7389 GCA_043749525.1 Phenylobacterium sp. | reverse complement strand
CCCTTGCCGCCGTCCAGGCGGTGTTCGGGGTCGACTACAGGTTCTGGGTCCTGGGGCTCAAACCCCTGGACGCCTCGCACCTGGTCATGGCCCTGGCCTACCTGCCGCTCTGGACCGCCTTCTTCCTGGTCTCCCTGCGCGCCCTGTCGGCCAACCTGGCCGTGAAGGGAGAGGGAGCGGCGCGCGCCTACCTCACCGCGGCCCTGGCCATGAGTCTCGGCTTTGTCCTGCTGCTGGTCCTGCAGTACGGCAGCCTGTTCCTCACCGGCCTGCTGGCCGTGCCGTCGGCGTCGCTGAACACCATCATCGCCATCCAGTTCGTACCCCTGCTGGCCATGGTCGGCGTGATCGCGGCCTTCACCTACCGGCGGACCAACAGCTACGTCCCCGGCGCCCTGATCTGCGCCATGGTGATCTGCTGGTACGTGACGGCCGGGACCGCCACCCACTGGTCCCCGGACTTCAAGCTGCCGGGGGCGGCGGCCGCAGCCACGTCGAAATAGGCGTCGCGCCGGGATTCGCCCCGGCGCGCGCGTCGGTCTAGCGGAGCAGGGCCGACACCACCTCGGAGATCAGGCCGGTACGCGTCTGCGCCAAGTAATACTGGTCATTGACCTGGACCCAGCGGTAACCGGCGGGCGCCTCGCGCAGGTGGTAGGTCTGCGGGTCGGTCACATAGTAACGCTGCGAAATGTAGCTGGTCGGCAGGCGCTGGCCGCGATTGTACATCTTTTTGTACTGGCCGGGAGGCATGTGGCCGGGCTTCTTGGCCAGGCCCGGCGGGCCCCACGCGCCCTGATGGTCGTCCCGGTCTGCAACGTCATGGTGCTTCTCGCCCTTGTCATGACCCCGGTCGTGACCGTGGCCGCCGGGGTCGGCGAAGGCAGGGGCCGCGAGGGCCAGGCTGGCGGCGGCGGCGGCGATGAGAATGGTTTTCATGGCGTGGATCCTTCTGGAGAGCAGTCCCTCGTGGGCTCCCTAACGCCTGCACGGTCAGAAGGTTCGTCGGCTAGGCGACAATCCGGTACGCACACCGCCGGGCGCCGGCGAGGATGTGCTCCAGCCGCTCTACTCGAGCCGGGGCCAGCAGCATCTGGAACAGGCTCAGTTCCGCGCGGCAGAATCCCTGGCAGGCGGTGGCCGCCGCGCAGATCGGGCAGTGGTTCTCGATCAGCAGGTAGGACCCGTCGTCCTGCGCACTCCACTCGGCCATGTAGCCCTCGGCGGCCCGCAGCTGCGCCAGCTTGGCCAGCCTCGCCTCCAGCCCTGTGTCGGGCAGGGCCGCCTTGTAGCCTTCGCCCACCACTCGCTCGCGCCGGGTGATCAGCCGGTCCAGCACCGCGGGCCCGAACTCGGCGCGGACCGCCTCGATCAGTTCCACCGTCATCTGGGCGTGGGTGTCGGGGAAGCGGCCGTGCCCCTTGGCCGTCAGCGACCAGGACCGCCGTGGTCGCCCCACCCCGGCGCGGGCCGTGGCGTGCTCCACCAGCCCCTCGGCGGCCAGCTTCTCCAGGCCCTGCAACGCGGCCTGCCGGCTGATCCCCAGAGTCTGCGCGAGCGCCAGGGTCCGGCTCGGCCCCCGGGTCTTGATCTGGAACAGCAGGTCGTCGGGCGTGCTTCGCATTTGACAATCGAACTATTGCAAACCTTCGCCGTCGCGTCTAGTCAGGCTGCCATTCGCCCTGTTGAGCCTGTCGAAATGGAACCTGCCCAAGCCCAGGACGGAAGCTGGGCCGACGTCGTCGCCGACGGCCGGCTGCCGCTGTTCGCCCTGATCTGTCTTGGGGTCTGGCTGGGCGCCGCCGACAGCCTGGTCACCGCCACCATCATGCCCAGCGTCGGCGCCGACCTGGGCGGCTACGCCTATTTCGGCTGGGCCACGGCGGGCTATCTGCTGGGCTCGGTCATGGCCGGCGCGAGCTCCGGCCTGCTGGCCCGGCGCTTCGGCCTGCGGCGCGCCACGGCCTGCGCGGCCCTGCTCTACGCCGCTGGCTGCGCGCTCAGCGCCGCGGGCCCCGACATGGCCAGCTTCCTGACCGGGCGCTTGGCTCAGGGGATCGGCGGCGGCTGGGTCACCGGCTTCTGCTCCGTCGCCATCGGCCTGCTGTTCCCCAACCGCCTGCTGCCCCGCGTCTATGCCGCCATCACCGGGGTCTGGGGCATCGCCAGCCTGGTCGGCCCCATGATCGGCGGCATCTTCGCCGACCTGGGGGTCTGGCGCTGGGTCTTCTGGTTCTTCGCCATCCAGGCCGTGGCGGTCGCGGGCGCGGCCTTCGTCATGCTGCCCAAGGGCGACAACGGCGACCAGGGCCAGGGCGTCGCCTGGGGCCAGCTCGGCCTCATCGCCGGCGGCGTCGTGGCCATCGGCGCGGCCGACGTGGCCGGCGCCTTCGGGCGCTCGGCCGGCCTGACCCTGGTGGGCGTCGTCCTGCTGCTGGCCATGGTCTGGCTGGACGAGCGCGCCGTGGTTCGCCTGCTGCCCAGGGGCTCGGGCTCCCTGCGCACCATCCCCGGCGCGGGCTACGCGACCATGTTCCTGCTGACGGCCGCCTCCATGGGCTACTCCATCTACGGTCCCGCGATCCTGCAACAGCTCGCCGGTTTGTCTGCCCTGACCGCCGGCTATGTGATCGCTGGAGAGGCGGCGGCCTGGACCCTCGCGGGTCTGGCCGTCGCCCATCTCACTGGGCGCTGGCCGGGCCGCATGATCCTGACCGGCGCCATCTGCGCCACCGCGGGCGTCGCCGCTAGCGCCCTGGTCTTTCCCACCGGTTCTGTCGTCGGGATCGTACTGGCCGGCGCGGCGCTTGGCGCGGGCTTCGGCCTGTCCTGGGCCTTCATGAGCCAGGCCATCCTGGCGGCCCTGCCCGACGAGGAGCGGGCCATCGGCGCGGCGGCCATGACCACCGTGCGCCTGACCGGCTCGGCGGCCGGCGCGGCGCTCGCCGCCGCGGTCGCCAATCTGGTGGGCTTCTCGCACGGCCTCAGCGACGTCACGGCCAGGTCCGCCGGTGTCTGGGTCTTCGCCGCGGCCCTGCCGGTTGCGCTGGCTGGCCTATGGACCGCGCGCCGCCTGGCGAGTTTCCGCGCGGAAACCGCCTAGAGCTGGTCCAGCCCGTAGGCGGCGTGCAGGGCGCGCACCGCGAGCTCCGTATAGGCCGCGTCGATCAGCACGCTGATCTTGATCTCGGAGGTCGAGATCACCTGGATGTTGACGCCCTTCTCGGCCAGGGCGCCGAACATGGTCTTGGCGACCCCGGTATGGCTGCGCATGCCCACGCCGATCACCGAGACCTTGGCCACGTCCTCGTTGACCGCCACGTCCTCGAAGCCGATCTGCGGCTGGGCGGCGCGGACGATCTCCACGGCGCGGGCGGCGTCACGCTTGCCCACCGTGAACTCCATATTGGCGGTGTCGGCGGTGCGGGCATGGCTCTGGACGATCATGTCCACATTGACGTTAGCGTCGGCCAGCGCCCCGAAGATCACCGAGGAAACACCCGGATGGTCGGGCAGGCCGTACAGCGTGATCTTGGCCTCGTCGCGGCTGTAGGCGACCCCGCTCACGATGCGCTTTTCCATGATCTCTTCCTCGTCGCACACGATGGTGCCTTGGCCGGGCGCTTCGCCGGGCTCGACAAAACTGGACAGCACCCGCACCGGCACGTTCTGGGCCATGGCGAGTTCGACGGAGCGGGTCTGCAGCACCTTGGCGCCCAGGGACGCCATCTCCAGCATCTCCTCGTAGGAGATCTTGTTGAGCTTGCGCGCCTTGCTCTCGATCCGCGGGTCGGTGGTGTAGACGCCGTCGACGTCGGTATAGATGTCGCAGCGGATGGCCTTCACGGCCGCCGCGATCGCCACGGCGCTGGTGTCGGAGCCGCCGCGGCCCAGGGTGGCGATGCGGCCGTCGCGGGTGACGCCCTGGAAGCCGGCGATCACCGCCACCTGGCCGGTGTCCATGGCCGCGATCAGGTTCTCCGGCGGCACGTCGTCGATGCGGGCCCGGCCGTGGGCGTCGTCGGCGATGATCGGAATCTGCCAGCCCATCCAGGAGCGGGCCGGGATGCCCATGTTGCGCAGGGTCATGGCCAGCAGGCCGGCGGTGACCTGCTCACCGGACGCCACCACGACATCGTATTCGTCGTCGGAGGGCGTCAGGCCCTGGCTTGCGGCGCCGGCGCCGTCGGTCCAGGCCACCAGCTCATTGGTCTTGCCGGACATGGCCGAGACCACCACCGCCACCTGATGGCCCGCGGCCACCTCGGCGGCCACCAGCCGACCCACGCGCCGAATGCGCTCCAGGTCAGCGACGGACGTGCCGCCGAATTTCATCACCAGCCGGGACATGGGCGTGGTCACAAGCTCCTTGAGGGGAGAGGGAAGGGCCGCGTTCTAGCGACGCTCGGCGCGCGGGGCAACGCTGGGCTTCGCCTGGAGCTCGGACAAGCGTAGAAGGACGCCCATGACCGTCGCTTCCAGCATCGACCCCGAAGATGTCGAACGCTTCTCCCGCATCGCCGCCGAATGGTGGGATCCGAAGGGCAAGTTCGCCCCGCTGCACAAGTTCAACCCCGTGCGTCTGTCCTTCATCCGCGAGCAGGCCCTGGTCCGCTTCGGCCGTGACAGCCAGGCCCGCCAGCCCTTCGAGGGCTTGAAGCTGTTGGACATCGGCTGCGGTGGCGGCCTGCTGAGCGAGCCCATGACCCGTCTGGGCTTCTCCGTGACCGGGGTCGATGCCTCGGAACGCAACATCGGCACCGCCAAGGCCCACGCCGCTGAACAGAAGCTCACCATCGACTACCGCGCCGGCACCGCCGAGGGCCTGGAGGCCGAAGGCGCCGGCCCCTTCGATGTGATCCTCAACATGGAGGTGATCGAGCATGTGGCTGACCCGGGCGAATACCTGCGCACCTGCGCTCGCCTGCTGGCGCCCGGCGGCCTGATGATCGTGGCGACGCTGAACCGCACCCTGAAAGCCTTCGCCCTGGCCAAGATCGGGGCAGAATACGTGCTGCGCTGGTTGCCGGCCGGCACCCATGACTGGACCAAGTTCCTCAAGCCCGATGAACTGCGCGGCTTCCTCAAGGATGAGAAGCTGCGGGTCCAGGGGCCCTTCGGGGTGGCCTTTGACCCAATGAACGGGCGCTGGCGCCGGACTTCGGACTGCGGCATCAACTACATGATGACTGTCACCCGCGACGCGTCGTAAACACGGCCCGTTCAAAGGACCTATCCATGGCTTCGATACGCGTGCTTGGTCACGCTTTCCGCGCTTGGCGGCGCAATATGAAGTGGGCCAAGCACGAGCCGGAAACGCCGTATCTGGCCGACCTGCTGTCCGGCGCCCCGGTGTGCCTGCACGTCGGCGCCAGCGATGGCCGCCATTCGTACGTCATGACCCAGGTGGCGCCCGACGCGCGCATCTATGCGTTTGAACCCTCGGCCTTCACCTTCGAGGTGCTGGAGCACTGCCTGGCCTGGCATGGCATTTCGCGCCAGGTCACCCCGGTTCACGCCGCGGTCTCCGACACCGAGGGCGAGATGTTGCTGGTGACGCCGAAGAAGACCTCCGGCCGCATGGGCCGCGCCTACGCCTTCGTCGCAGACACGGCGCCGGAGGGCAAGGTGCGCCCCGACCTGGAGGACGCCGGCGTCGAACTTCAGCCCACCCCCGTGGTCACTCTGGACGGCTATTGCGCGGCCAACAGCGTCGGCCGCGTCGACTTCATCCGCATGGACATCGAAGGCGCCGAGCAGAAGGCGCTGACCGGCGCCCTGGGCATCATCGACCGCGACCGTCCTCATGTGCTGCTGGAAATCCATCCCGCCATGCTGGAGGCCCGCTTCGGCGGCTCGGCCGAGGCCGTGGTGGAGATGTTCCGCTCGCGCGGCTACCGCATGTTCGCCCTGAACGGTGACCGGCTAGAGGAGCGCACCACCGTGGTGCCCAACCTGCCCTGGAAGGACTACTTTTTCGTCCATCCCAGCCGCGCCCCCAAACTCCCCGACGGTGTCTTCAAGGCGCGGATGGCGGCGTAGAGCCTCTAGCCGCAGCTGGACCCCTGTCCTAAACCTCACCCCAACAATGATATCGGGGAGGGGACAGCGATGCTGGCCTTGATGATGGAACGGGCGCTGAGCCTGCCGTCCATCCTGGAATACGCGGCGACCTATCACGGAGACCGGGAAGTGGTGACGCGCACCGTCGAGGGGCCGATCCACCGCTACACCTATGCCGACGCCCTGGTGCGCGCCAAGCAGATGGCCAAGGCCCTGACGGCCCTGGGCGTCAAGCGCGGCGATCGGGTCGCGACCCTGGCCTGGAGCACCCACCGCCACTTCGAACTGTACTACGCGGTCAGCGGCATCGGCGCCGTGCTGCACACCATCAATCCGCGCCTGCATCCCGACCAGGTGGCCTGGGTGGCCAACCATGCCGAGGACAGTCTGCTGCTGTTCGACATCACTTTCGGCGAGCTGGTGAGAGACCTCGCGCCCAAGCTCGCCACCGTGAAGACCTTCGTCGCCCTGACCGACCGCGCGCACCTGCCGCCCGAGTCGCCGGCCGGGACCCTGGTCTATGAAGAGCTGATCGCTGCGCAAACGCCGGACTTCACCTGGCCGGAGCTGGACGAGCGGACCGCCTCGGGCCTCTGCTACACCTCGGGCACCACGGGTAATCCCAAGGGGGTGCTCTATTCGCACCGCGCCACCGTGCTGCACGCCATGGCCATGGTGCAGCCCGACGCCTTCGACCTGGGCGCCCGCGACGCGGTGCTGCCTTGTGCTCAGATGTACCACGCCAACGCCTGGTGCACGCCGTATGGCGCCCCTCTGGTCGGGGCCAAACTGATCCTGCCAGGCCGGCAACTGGACGGGCCATCGATCTGCGAACTGGCGGTGGCGGAGAAGGCCACCTTCCTGCTGGGCGTCCCCACCATCTGGATCGGGGTGCTGGATCACCTGGACCAGACCCAGCAGAAGCTCACCAGCGTGCGCACCGTCGCCGTCGGCGGCTCGGCCCCCACCGCGGCCCTGATCGGGCGCATCGAGGACCAGATGGGCGCCACAGTGCGCCAGATCTGGGGCATGACCGAGACCAGCCCCATGGGGGTGATCAACACCCCGCTGCCGACCCATGCCGGCGAGGACGCCGCCGTCGCGACCACCCGCAAGCTGAAACAGGGCCGCGGCCTTTGGGGCGTGGAGATGCGCATCCTGGCCGAAGATGGCTCGGAACAGCCGCGTGATGGGGCCAGCCCCGGCGCCCTACAGGTCCGCGGGCCCTGGGTCTCGTCGGCCTATTTCAAGAACGAGGGGGCCCAGGCTTTCACCGACGATGGCTGGTTTGACACCGGTGACATCGCCACCCTCGACCCGGAAGGC
>JAYVDG010000080.1:0-2649 GCA_043749525.1 Phenylobacterium sp. | reverse complement strand
TCACCTTCCGCCACGGGCTCGAATACCTCCGATCCATCGCCAAGGGATGGAGCCTCAGAGATGTGTGAATCGCCTAGCGCCGAAGCGGGGAGGAGGAGAGCTGTCATGGGATGGTTGCGCCGGCGACGACGGGGGCGTCGCGCCGGCGCTGACGTGGCTCCTGCGGGGGAGGCCACGCCCTAGCCCGCCATCCCAGAGGGAGATGGGCGGGGTCAGATGCTGGAACAGACCCGACCCCAATATGGTGAGGCGCGCCGAAATGCGCGTCAAAATTGTCTGAGGATTCGCGCTCGTTTTCCGAGCGAATGCGCGAACTTCGCGGGCTACTGCGGCCTATAGCCGGTCTCGACCTTCAGGTAGGCGATCAGGTCGACGCGGTCCTTGGCGTCCTTGACGCCCACAAAGGTCATCTTGGTGCCGGGCATGAAGGTCTTGGGGCTGGTCAGCCACTGGTCCAGGTGATCGGCGTCCCAGGTGAAGGTCGCGGCCTTCACGACGTCGGAATACTTGTAGCCTTCGGCCATGCCGGGCTTGCGGCCGAACATGCCGTAGAGGTTCGGGCCGGTCATGTTTGCGCCGCCCGGCACGATGGTGTGGCAGGACTTGCACACCGCGAACACCTGCTTGCCGTGGTCCAGGTCGCCGGTGTTGTAGGGGGCGGGCAGGGCGGCCAGCAATGTCTGTTTCTCAGCGTCGGTGGGCTCGCGCACGGCGGCCGGCGCCGGCGCCGAGGCACTGTCGCTCCCGCTCGATGCGCCCGACTTGCCGCAGGCCGAAAGCCCAATGACGGCGACAGTGGCGGCGAGCGTCAGGGCGAGGCGGCGCATGGGAAATCCTCTCGAATTGGATGGCCGGCAAGCTACTCCAAGCGCGGCCTTTGGCAAGCGCCTCAGCCGCGCTTGCGGCGTTCCTTCTGGATGATCTCGTCCAGGGCTTGCAGGAACCGCGACCGATCATTGCGGTCGAAGGGCTTGGGCCCGCCCAGGATGTCGCCCGTGGACCGCAGCTGCTCCATCAGGGCCCGCTGGGCGATAGCGGCGCCGATGGAGTTCTCGGTGAAGGGCTTGCCGTTGGGGGCCACGGCGTGGGCGCCGGCGCTCAGCACCCGTTCGGCCAGCGGTATGTCGTTGGTCACCGCGACGTCGCCGGGCGCCACGTGCTCGGCGATCCAGTCGTCGGCCACGTCGGGTCCGGCGTCGACGATCATCCGCTCGATCATCGGCGTCTTGGGGATCATGATGAAGGAATTGGAGACCACCCAGGTCTTCAGGCCATACCGCTGGGCGACCTTGTAGATCTCGTCCTTCACCGGGCAGGCGTCGGCGTCGATGAAGATCTCGATGGGCTTGGCGGTCATGCCCAGTCCCTAACGCGATCGCCGCGAAAACGACAGAGCCGAGGATCGTGGCCGATTACCCGAACGGGTATCTTCCCTTGCTCACCCTGACGTTGGACGATGAGCCATGGCCGCACCCCAGACCCTCTTCGACGACGCCCGCAACGACCAGCGATTCTCGACCCTGTCGCCTGCCGAACTCGCCCGCGCCCGCCGGTTCGGCGAGCAGCGATCCTATGAGGCGGGCGAACTCATCGTGCATGCCGGTGAGGGCGGGCACGGCATGAGCCTGATCCTGGCCGGCCACGTGGAGATCGTCGGCCGCGGGGAGGGAGACCATCCGCAGCTGATCGTCACCCACGGCCCCGGCGCCTTCATGGGGGAGCTGGCCCAGCTCACTGGCCGTCCCCGCCTGGTGGACGCCACCGCCAAGACCGCCGTCGAGGCGGTGATCGTGCCGCCCGAACGCCTGCGCGCCCTGCTGGTGGCCGAGGCGGAGCTGGGTGAGAAGATCATGCGGGCGCTGATCCTGCGGCGGGTCGGCCTGATCGAGCGCGGGGCCGGCGGTCCGGTGATCCTGGGGCCGCTGGGTGACCCCGATGTCCTGCGGCTGATGGGCTTCCTGTCGCGCAACGGCCACCCGCACCAGACCCTGGACCCGGAGACCGATCCCGACGCCAAGGCCCTGATCGAGCGCTTCACCATCGAGCCCGGCCAGCTTCCGATTGTCCTCTGCCCCGGCGGCCAGATCCTGCGCAATCCCACGGAGGGCCCGTTCGCCCGCTGCATCGGCATGGTGGGACCCATCGATCCGGAGCGGGTCTATGACGTGGCCATCGTCGGCGCCGGGCCCTCAGGGCTCGCCGCGGCGGTCTATGCAGGGTCGGAGGGGCTGTCGGCCCTGGTGCTGGACTGCCGGTCGTTCGGCGGCCAGGCCGGCGCCTCCTCGCGCATCGAGAACTATCCTGGGCTTCCCCACCGGGATCAGCGGCATGGCCCTGATGGCGCGGGCCTATAACCAGGCCCAGAAGTTCGGGGTGGAGATGGCTATCCCCGATGAGGCGCTCAGCCTGCCGCCCAGCGCGCCAGGCGAGCCTTTCACCCTCAATCTCGGCGGCGACCAGCAGGCCCGCGCCCGCTCCTTGATGATCGCCACCGGCCCCCGCTACCGGCGCCTCGATATCGCTGGCCTTTCGGACTTCGAGAGCGGCTGCGTCCACTACTGGGCCTCCCCCCTGGAGGGCCGCCTGTGCGCGGGCCAGGAGGTTGTGCTGGTGGGGGGCGGCAATTCGGCCGGCCAGGCGGTGGTCTAT
>JAYVDG010000079.1:0-2653 GCA_043749525.1 Phenylobacterium sp. | reverse complement strand
GATATCGCCACCTTCAGCGGCAGCGCACACCCCGACCTGGCGCGCGAGATCTGCGAGCACCTGGAGGTGCCGCTCTCGCCCTCGCGCCTGACCCGTTTCGCCAACGACTGCCTGGAGGTCCAGCTCGAGGCCAACTGCCGCGAGCGCGACGTCTTCCTGATCCAGCCCATCGTCGCACCCGTCCAGGAGCACCTGATGGAACTGCTCCTGATGCTGGACGCCGCCCGGGGCGCCTCGGCGGCCCGGATCACCGCGGTCATTCCCCACTACGCCTATGCCCGCTCCGACAAGAAGGACGCGCCGCGCATCTCCATCGGCGGCAAGCGGGTGGCCGACCTGCTGGCCACCGCAGGCGCCCAGCGGGTGCTGACCATGACCCTGCACTCGCCCCAGGTGCACGGCTTCTTCTCCATGCCGGTGGACCACTTGCACGCCCTGCAGGAGCTGGCCCGTCACTTCGCCGCCGAGGATCACACCAACACCGTGGTGGTCTCCCCCGACCTCGGCAACGCCAAGGAGGCCGCGGCCTTCGCCCGCCTGCTGGGGGCCGGGGTGGCGGCGGCCGCCAAGCAGCGGTTCTCCGGCGACCGGGTGGAGATCAGCGCCATCATCGGCGAGGTCACCGGCAGAGACGTCATCGTGCTGGACGACGAGATCGCCAAGGGCACGACCGTCATCGAACTCATCGCCCACCTGCGCCGCGAAAAGGTCCGCTCCATCCGGGTGGCCTGCACCCACGGCCTGTTCGCCAATGACGCGGCCCGCCGCATCCTGGCGGAGGCCGGGGTGGACGAACTGCTCACCACCAACACCGCCCCGATTTCGCAGAACGACCGCGCCTCGGGCCTGAAGGTGCTGTCAGTGGCGCCGGCCCTGGCCGAGGCCATCCGCCGTATCCACAACGGCGAGTCGGTGAGCGCGCTGTTCGCCTGAGGTGACAGGGGGGCTCCCGTCCGCTAATCGACCCCCTCCAAGTTGATGGAGCGCGTAGCGCCGTGACCGAGACCCCCGAAGAGCAAGGCTGGGCCACCGCGAAGACCCTGGCCGAGGCCCTGCCCTACATCCAGCGCTACGACCGCGAGACCGTGGTGATCAAATACGGCGGCCACGCCATGGGCGAGGAGTCCGTCGCCCGCCTGTTCGCTGCCGACGCCGTGCTGCTGAAGCTATTGGGCCTGCACCCGGTCGTGGTGCATGGCGGCGGCCCGCAGATCTCGCGCATGCTGGAGAAGGCTGGGGTGAAATCGACCTTCATCGACGGCCTGCGGGTGACCGACGAGGCCACCATGGAGGTCGCCGAGATGGTGCTGTCGGGCGCCATCAACAAGGAGATCGCCAACTGGATCACACTCGCCGGCGCCGAGGCCGACGTGCGCGGTGTGGGCCTGTCGGGCAAGGACGCCCGGCTGATCACCGTCCGAAAGGTCGAGCGCACCAAGATCGACCCCGGCAGCCAGATCGAGCAGGCCATCGACCTGGGCTATGTCGGTGAACCCACCCGTATCGACCCGCAGCTGATCCAGGGCCTGATCTCGGCCGACCACGACTACATCCCCGTGATCGCCCCGATCGGCGTTTCCGAAGAGGGCCAGACCTACAACATCAACGCCGACACCGTGGCCGGCGCCCTGGCCGGCGCCCTGCGCGCCAAGCGCATGCTGCTGCTCACCGACGTCACCGGCGTCCTGGGCGCCGACGGCGAGCTGATCCGCGAGATGAGCATCGCGCAAGCCCGCGACGCCATAGCCACCGGCGTCGCCTCGGGCGGCATGATCCCCAAGCTGGAGACCGCCATCGCGGCGGTGGAATCCGGCGTCGAAGCGGTGGTCATCCTGGACGGCCGCCGTCCCCACGCCATGCTGGTGGAGCTGTTCACCGAGCACGGGGCCGGCACCCTGATCACCCGATGACCGCCGACCTGACCCATATCGACACCTGGCTGTTTGACCTCGACAACACCCTCTACCCGGAGGAATCCGGGTTCATGGGCCAGGTCGAGGGGCGGATGACCGACTTCGTGGCCAAGGTCACCGGCCTGCCGCGCGACGAGGCCTTCGTCCTGCAGAAGAAGTACCTTGCCGAGCACGGCCTGACCCTGCGCGGCCTGATGCTGAACCACGGGGTCGATCCGGCCGATTTCCACGCCCTGTTCCACGATCTGTCGCTGGACCTGCTGGCCCGGGACGCCGATCTGTTGGCGGCCCTGGAGCGCTTGCCGGGACGGCGCCTGATCTTCACCAACGCCGACGACAAGCATGCCGAACGGGTCCTGGCCCACCTCGGGCTCGACCACCTGTTCGACGACGTCTTCCACATCCATTCCTTCGGCTTCACGCCCAAGCCCGATCCGCTGGGGTTCCAGCGAATGATCGAGGCCCACGGGATGACGCCCACGACCACAGCCTTCTTCGAGGACTCCGAGCGCAACCTGAAGCCGGCCTTCGACCTGGACATGACTACGGTCCTGGTGGGCTCGCGCGCGGAGGCCTCCACCGCCCCCTTCGTCACCTATCGCACCACCAAGCTCGCGCCGTTCCTGTCAGGCGCGCGTCTCAAGGAAGCCGCCTGATGTCCCAAGACCTGAAGTCCGTGATCGAAGCCGCCTGGGACGCCCGCGACGGCGTCAACACCGGCACGCAAGGCGAGGTCCGCG
>JAYVDG010000078.1:0-2657 GCA_043749525.1 Phenylobacterium sp. | reverse complement strand
GGGCCAGCCGCACGTCCTGGTCGTTGAGCTTCAGGGTCGCGCAGATGGTCAGTTCGTCCGACGAGCGAGCCCGATCGCAGTTGAAGCTGGCGGCCTGCGCCCCGCCCGAGATCAAGGTCGCGGCCAAGGCCAGGAGGACGAGGCGGATCGGGTGGCGCATGCGGGTCTCCGGGGGGAAGTCCTGCGTTCAACCTAGTGGGCGCCGCCATGTTCCCCAAGGCTTGTCGTGACCTTGGGTCACGCTGTTTCGTCACGATGTTTTGTGGGAGAGTGTTCGCATGGCAGCCGCAGCCCGTGTCGATCCCAAGACCTATTTCCCGCCCGAGACCTGGGCGCGGCTCGCCGCCCACTCCAACTGGCGCGGCTTGGCCCTGATCGCCCACGCCTGGATCGTGATCCTGGCGGCCGGCGCCATGGTGGTGATCTGGCCGCTCACCCTGCCGTTCGCGGTGATGATCATCGGCGGACGACAGCTGGGCCTGGCCATCCTGATGCACGACGCCGCCCACGGGGCGCTGCACAAGAACCTGATGGTCAATGACTGGGCCGGCGAGTGGTTGACCGGCGGCGGGCTGGCCCGCTACCGTCCCTATCACCTGACCCACCACCGCTTCGCCCAACAGGCGGAGGACCCGGATCTCGGCCTCTCCGCGCCCTTCCCGATCACCCGGCTGTCCCTGCGCCGCAAGCTGGTGCGCGACCTCACCGGCCAGACCTTCTTCAAGCAGCGGTTCGGCGACCTGGTGGCCCGGCTGAAGGCCCGCAAGCCCGGCCAACCCCTGCTGCCGATCCTGACCGAGGAGGTCCGCCGCAAGCGCCGCTGGCTGCTGGGAGGCGTGATCATCACCGCCATCGGGCTGCCCTTCGGCGCCTGGTGGGCCTGGCCGGTGCTGTGGGTCCTGCCCCAGGCCACCTGGTATCCGATGATCACCCGCTTAAGGAACATCGCCGAGCACGCCTGCATCGCCAAGGATGAGCCCGATCCCCTGCGCCACGCCCGGACCACCAAGGCCAACCTGATCGAGCGCGCCCTGCTGGCCCCCTACTATGTGAACTACCACTGCGAACATCACATGTTCATGCACCTGCCCTGCTACCAGCTGCCCCGCGCGCACCGGGCGCTCACCAAGGCGGGCGTGACCGACGGCATGCTCGTGGAGCCGGGCGGCTACCTGAAGGTCTTGTCGCTGGCGGCGGGGAAGCCTGCCAGCTAAGCGAGGGGATGATCGATCCCAGCTTCGAGGGCCGCCGCGCCTTCATCCTCGAAAACACCCGGCTGCAGACCCCGCCCCACACGCCGGAGCTGGAGCTGCATCTCGCCGACGAGATCACCCCGATCTGGAAGATGACCGAGGAGGCCCTGGCCGAGATCAGCCTGCCGCCGCCCTTCTGGGCCTTCGCCTGGGCCGGGGGCCAGGCCCTGGCCCGCTACATCCTCGACAATCCCCAGGTGGTCGCCGGCAAGCGGATCATCGACTTCGCCTCGGGCTCCGGCATCGTCGGGATCGCCGCCATGCAGGCCGGAGCGGCCCACGTCCTGGCCGCCGACATCGACGGCTTCTGCGGCGCGGCGCTCTCGCTGAACGCCCGGGCCAACGGGGTGGCGGTGGACTTCACCGACGCCAACCTGCTGGACGCTCCCGCGCCCGAGGCCGAGGTCATCCTGGCCGGCGACATCTGCTACGAAAAGCCCATGGCCGACGCGGTGATGGCCTGGCTGGCGCAGGCGCGGGCGCGGGGGACCACCGTGCTGATCGGCGATCCGGGCCGCAGCTATTTCCCGCGGTCTGGCCTCACCAAGCTGGCCGAATACCAGGTGGCCACCACCCGCGAGCTGGAGGACCAGGAGGTCAAGAAAACCTCCGTCTGGACTCTCCCGGCCTGAGCTCCTAAAAAGAACAAACACAGAACTTAAAGCGGTGACCGAAATGCGCGAAGACGGCAAGATCGACTATGTGGAGCTGCCGGGCACGGACCTGCCGGCCACCAAGAACTTCTACGGCCAGGCCTTCGGCTGGACCTTCACCGACTACGGCCCGACCTATGCCGCCTTCGGCGACAGCGGCCTGGACGGCGGCTTCCAGGCTGATCCCGAGCAGGTCCCGGACAAGCCCCTGGTGGTGCTCTTCGCCACGGACCTGGAGGCCATGCTGGCCCGGGTGACAGCCGCCGGCGGGACGGTCGTCAAACCCATCTTCAGCTTCCCCGGCGGCCGCCGCTTCCACTTCCGCGACCCCAGCGGGAATGAACTGGCGGCGTTCACCGAGGATTGAATCGGGCACGGGGCTCGTGCTGTCGTTCCAGGCAGATGGTTGGGGGCGAACTATGCGTGGCGTGGCGTTTGGTGCTGGCGTTGCTGGCGGGATCTGCATCGGCTCAAGCGATTCCCCTCGGCGCGAAGACCTTGCCTGTTTCCCTGTCGCGGGTCGTCTTCGATCTCGCGCCCGTTCAGGTTCTGGGAGAGCGGCGTGGCGGACTGTTTTGTCTCCGTTATGGCGAGGTGAAGTGGCGCGACGGCCGCATGGATGTCGACGACAACATCTTCCGATCGCGCACCATCCGATCAAACCGCGCTTGGCTAACAAGCGTCCAGGAGCTCAGGTAATCGTCCCGCTCCTTTGAACTCACCGGGCGCCCAGGCGCCCCGGCCCGACGGT
>JAYVDG010000077.1:0-2660 GCA_043749525.1 Phenylobacterium sp. | reverse complement strand
CCAAGCGAGCCCCCAACTTCGACGCGGTCTGCGAGCAGGCCCGCGCCTGGCGTTGGAGCCCGGGCGAAAGCATCGCGCGTATCGCCGCGGCCGTGCTGAAGGGCACGCCTACGCTCACTATCCAGCAGCGGATGACCCTGCTGCTCTATGTCGAGCACCTCAATCAGGACCGCCTGGAGAAGGACGTCGCCTGCGTGTGGCCGAGCACGGCGCTGATCGCCGACTACCTCGGCTGTAGCGAGAGCACGGCCCGGGCCAACCGGCGCGGCCTGGAGGCGGCCGGCTACATGGTCCGCGACTACAATCGTGCCAACCGCCCGGCCGGCGTGGAAGCCTATGACCTGGCCCCGCTGGTGGCGCGCCTCGACGAAATGGAGGCCGCTGACGCCGCGTTCCGCGAGGCGGCGCAAGCTCGGCGAGCCCAGTATCTTGAGCCCGTGGTGTTTGCGCAGAGATATGCCGCCCAGGCGCCTATATCCCGGCACCTAGAACAGTCCCATAAGAACGAGAGTTCCTCTGTACAGGATAAGGACGCGCCTTCGCCGCGAAGTTCCTCCTTTGCGCGTCCGGCTACGCCTCCCGCGAACGGCAAACGCAACGGATCCTCGGGCCAACGCCAGAGCAACGGCACGTCCAGCGCCATTTGCTCTCCGGAGGGAGCAAGCGGCTTGGGTGGCGCTCAATCCGCACCCTCCGCAGCGGCGGAAATGGTGCGCCAGGAGCTCAGGGCCGCCGTCCAGGTCTGTCCAAGACTGGCCGCGCTGGTGGGGGATCATATTCTCGCCGACCCGGCCAGCGCCGGGCCTGCCGATGTCGCCCGGATCGCCGCGGCGGCGGAAACCTGGCTTCCTGAGATCGAACGCAACAACGCCCTGTCGGTCGGCTGGGGCTGGGCCCGCCACGGGCCACGAGTGATCGCGATGCTGGCCATCGCGCTGGAAGACCCGGCCATCCAGAGCCCTTGCAAATACTTCGGCTGGATGGTCACCCGAACCGCCCAGGGCGCGCCCGATCTGCGCCTGAACCTTGCCCGGATCATGCGGGTGAAGGGGGAAATCCCGCCGCCTGAAGTCGCCCCGCCCGTGGCCCTGATGGCCGCGCCGGGGACCGACGATCCGACCTGGCAGGCCATCGCTACGGCGCTCCGCGCCATCGTGCGCGAGGGGGCCTATGGCAGCTGGTTCGGAAAGGTCGGCTTCCACGGAATCGAGGACGGGCTCCTGACCCTGTCGACGCCGAGCGGGATCGCCGCAGATCGGATCAAGCGGGACTACGTGACCGCCATCCTGCAGGCGGCCGAGGTCGCCGAGGTGTTCGTCGAGCGGGTTCTGGTCACCCTGCGAAAGGACCATCGATGATCGGGCGCAGCCTGTGGGTCGTGCTTGGCCTGATGCTCGCCGCGGCGAGCCCGGTCTCGCTTAGCGGTCAGGCCCGCGTGGTCGATGGCGACACCTTCACCCTCGGCTCCGAACGGGTCCGAATGTGGGGGATCGACGCGCCGGAGGGCCGACAGACCTGCAACGACGCCGGCGGCGGCGACTATCGTTGTGGCGAGGTGGCGCGGGACCGGCTGATCGGGTTGATCGCGCGCCGCAACGTCACCTGCGAGGTGCGGGATCGCGACCAATATGGCCGGGCCGTCGCCCGCTGCAGGGCGGGCGGTCTCGATCTTGGCCTGGAGATGGTCAAAGGCGGCTGGGCGCTGGAATATCGCCAATTCAGCGGGGGAACCTACACGGCGGCGGAAGCCGAAGCGCGCCGGACCCGGCGCGGGGTCTGGGCGGGCGCCTTTGAGCGGCCCTCCGAGTGGCGGGCGGCGGAACGGTCAGTTGCGGCGCCCGCGCCAGCTTCGCCGGGGCCGGACGCGAGCGGAGGATGTGTGATCAAGGGCAACATCAACGCCGCCGGACGGCGGATATTCCACGTTCCCGGCCAGGAGGACTATGCCGCGACGCGGATCGACCTGTCGCGCGGCGAGCGCTGGTTCTGTACGGCGGCTGAGGCGCGGGGGGCTGGATGGACGGCCGCCAGGCGGTAGTCGGTGATCAGTGCTCCGGTCTCGCCAGATCCACGTTCCAAAAGGCCAGGACCTCGCGCACGGCGTCATGGCCAAAGTGTTCAAGGGCAGGGTCGGCGAGCTGCTGGCAGAACCGGGCCTTGCGCTTGGCGATCGCCGCGCGCACCCGCTCGCTGTAGGGCGCGGTGCCAGGCGGGAGGGTGCGCTGCTCGGCCGTTGGCCAAGCTTCTGGATATCCTTCTGGAATGACGCCGGCGCGAACGCGCTCGGCGCCGACCCGGACATCCTCATGCTCGCAGGCCCATCCGTAGAGATGGTAGGCGCAGACCCGCAGGCACTCCTTGATCTGCGGGACCGCGTCCGTGAAGCCCTTCAGCGGGGTCGGAAGCCAAGTCATGTTGCCCACGCAGGAATAGAAGCGCGGGTCCTGGACGACGTTGCTCCTGCCGGCGAAATTCTCGTCGTCGTAGCCCCAGATGTGACAGACGGTCCAATTCTTCGGCTTCGGTGGCGTCTTGACCCCAAGCGCCTCGACCAGCGCCGTCGCGGCTCGGATATTTTCCTCGACCTTGGGCACGCCCTTGCCGCTGACCAGAACCTTGCTCCAGGCCGCGTCGTAGCGGGGCCGGCTTCTCGCCGTGTC
>JAYVDG010000076.1:0-2660 GCA_043749525.1 Phenylobacterium sp. | reverse complement strand
CCTGCGCCGGCTGCACCGGCTTGCCCTTGTTGCCCCAGGACGAGCGGACGTAGGTCAGGACCTTGGCGATCTCCAGATCGTTCAGTTCGGCGCCGAAGGCGGGCATGCCGCCCCGCCCCTTCAGAACCCGGGTGATAAGGTCCTTGGGGTCGCCCTGGGCCACCTTGCTGCCGGCCAGGGCCGGGAAGGCGCCGGGGATGCCCTTGCCCGTCAGCTGGTGACAGGCCGAGCAGTTGTCGGCGAACAGCTGCTTGCCGTCGGGCGCGGCGAAAGCGGGAGCGGCGCACAGGCCAAGGGAGACCGCCAGCAGAGGGATCGTAAGACGCATCGGTGAAGAGCTCCGGTCAGGACGCTTGGGCGCGTTTGTGCAGCTTGGCGATCTGTTGCCAGGCGCTCTCGATCCCCCCCGCCTGCCAGCCGGTCAGATAGGAGAGGTGTTCGCCGGCCAGGTACAGCCGGCCGTCGGGTTCGCAGAGGATCGGATAGGCGTCGCGGCGGCCCTCCTCGCTCCACTCGGCCCAGCCGCCGAGGTTGTGCTCGATCCGGTGCCAGGCGGCGGAGAACGAGGTCTCCACGTTCTCGGCATATTCCGGGAAGGCCACCTGCCCGCCCTGCGCCGCCAGCTCCTGCCGGGCCTTGGGACTGAGCGCGCTGACCTTCGCCGCCGAGGCGCCGAAGTTGTAGTAGCCCAGCAGCACGCCCTTCTGGCTCTGATAGCCGGTGGAGGGCACAGTGATCGTGTTGATCTCCGGATTGTCAGTGTAGACGTGGCCGCCGTAGATGAAGTGCTTTTCTTCCCAGAACCGGGTCTTCATCTGCAGGCCGATCTTGCCCACCAGGGCGTAGGAGACCGCGCCGATCGCCTCCTTGAACTTCGGCGACACGCCCATGTCCATCTGGCGCAGGACCGACAGCGGGATGGTGCAGATGCAGTAGTCGGCCTTGAGCGTCTCGACCTTGCCATCGGGACCGGAGACGGTGACCTCCACGCCCTTGTCGTTCTGGCGGTTCTTCTTCACCAGGGTCGAATAGCGGATCAGCTGGCCGACATGGCGTTCGAAGCCCTTGGCCACTTGGTCCATGCCGCCCACCGGCTGGAACATGGTCCGCTGCTGCTCGTAGCCGGCGACCGAGGTCAGGGTCCGCCAGGCGTTGGAGTGCAGCACGTCGGTCAGGGGATAGGGGGTCGATTCCTTGCCGGGGCCGGGCGCCATGCCGGGGCCCGGATTGACGTCATAGCCGCGGCCGTCCGTGCCCTTGTAGGCCAGATCGGTCTTCAGGTAGCCCTCGTGGGTCAGGTAGGCGATGAACTGCTCGCGGTCCTCGGCGGTCATCTGCTGGTCCAGCGCCCCCTGCTTGACCTGCTTGGCGAGGATCTCGGCGGCCGAGCCGCGGGCGTCGGCGGCGATCTGGCCCTTGCGGATGGCCTTGCCGGCCAGGGGCCCCGTGCCCTTGGTCATGGCCACGTAGGAGGCGTCGTTGTCGTTGACGAACATCTCCAGCGGCACGTTGAAAAGCTTGGTGTAATGCAGGGTGGAGCGGTGGTGGTACGGGATCCGCCACGGGCCGTGGTTGATGTAGAGCCCATCGTCGAAATCGCATTCCTGGGTCTCACCGCCCAGCTCGGTCAGCTTGAAGCCCTTGCGCGCCGTCTGGCAGCGGCCGCCGGCGAAGGCGCGGGCCTCGATCACGGTGACCTCGTAGCCGGCCTTGGAGAGTTCATAGGCGCTGGTCATGCCGGCCACGCCGGCGCCCAGGATGATGACCTTCTTGCCCTTGCCGCCCGTCCCGAGCTCCGGCGGGGCCGCATTGGCCGAGGCGATGTCGAAGCCCAGAGCGGCCATGCCGGCCAGCAGCAAGGCCGAACCGCCCATGCCGCCCAGGCTCTCCAGGAAGCTGCGGCGCGACAGGCCGGCTCCGCCGTTCATCAGGTCCCGATTCATCACTTACATCCCCGCGCGATACTGTTGGCGCGCAAGGGAGCGGCATGGGGTGGGAGAGACAATCGCCATTCTGACAATACCCATATGAGGGATGGAAAAGGGTCCGACCGTGCCTAATGCGTGGGCGGTGGACGGTGGTTTCGGGCGCCGGGCGAATAATTGCGCGGCGAATTGCCTCGTTTAGCGGCCGTGGAAGTCCGCCGGCCGCTTCTCCAGGAACGACGTCATCCCCTCTCGGAAGTCCTGGGTGCGGATCAGCTGCAGGAACTGCAGATAGACGTGGTGGACGTGGTCGTTGAACGTCTCGTTCAGGCCCATCCGCATCAGCCGCTTGGCCGACTGCACCGCCAGCGGCGCGTTGGCGGCGATCTCGTCGGCCAACTTGCGGGCCTCGGTCATCAGCTCGGCGTCGGGCACGACGTGGGTCGCCAGGCCCATCTCCAGACTCTCGGCGGCGGTGAGCGTGCGCCCGGTGAAGATCAGCTCGGCGGCCTTGGACCAGCCGATCAGGCGCGGCAGGAACCAGGTGCCGCCCGATTCCGGCACGATGCCGCGCTTGACGAAGGCGGCGGCCAGCTTGGCGCCCTGGGCCATCATGCGGATGTCACAGCCCAGCGCGGTGTCCAGGCCATAGCCCGCCGCCGAGCCGTTCAGGGCGCAGATGGTGGGCTTGTTCATGTTGAAGATCACCGTCGGCGGGGCGGTCTTCAGATCCAG
>JAYVDG010000075.1:0-2663 GCA_043749525.1 Phenylobacterium sp. | reverse complement strand
AGGCGACGGCGGCTCGGTCTCGAAGGAGATGGCGGTCTCGGCGACGATCGGGCCGTAGACCGCGGCGAAGGCGGACGCATCGGCGAGCTCCGCGATCCGGACGTCGATGCGATCCGCCATGGTCCTACCGCGCGTTCGGGCCGCGTTCGAAGTCTTGAAGAAGGCGCTGTCGGGGGACAGCACCATCGTGGTGTCGCCCTGGCCGAGCGCGGCTTCGTACGCCTGCATCGAGCGGTAGAAGGCCGCGAAGCTCGGATCGCGGCCGAAGCTTTGGGCGAAGATCCGGGTGCGCTGGCCGTCGCCCTCGCCTCGGGTGGTCTCGGCCTCTTCGGTGGCGGTGGCCAGCGTGATGGCCACCTCCTTGTCGGCGCCGGCGATGATCTCGCGCTTCTTCTGTTCGCCCTCGGCCCGCCGCTGAGCCGCTTCCTGCTGGCGGCTGGTCTGCATGCGGCGATAGACGGCCGCCTGGTTGGCGGCGGGCAGGTCGGCGCGCTTGATCCGCACGTCGATGATCTGGATGCCCAGGCGCGAGGAGTTGGCGCGCTTGGCCACATCGACCTTGGTCTGAGCCATCAGGGCCCCGCGACGTCCAGAAATGATGTCGCTGGAGGTGGCCGAGCCGAGGATCTGGCGCAGGGACGAGTTCAGCAGCCGCTCGATGCGGTCGTTGGCGGTCCGCTCGTCGCGCAGGGTCCGGTAGTACTGCAGCGGGTTGGAGATGCGGTAGCGGACGAAGGCGTCCACCACCAGGCGCTCCTGGTCGGCGGCGATGATCTCTTCCTGGTCGGCCTCAAGCTTCAGGTTGCGCTTGTCGAGCTTGATGACGTTCTCGAGGAAGGGCGCCTTGATCTTCAGGCCCGGTGCGTTTTCACCGGGCGCGTTGATCACCCGCACCGGCTCGCCGAAGCGGACCACGATGGCCTGCTGGCGTTGCTCGACGACGAAGCCGGTGTTGAACAGGACGATCAGGACGCCAAGCGCGATGAGGCCCCAGGTGGTCAGGCGGCGGTTCATTGCGGGGCTCCCGGGCTGGGCGTGACGACACGGCCGCCCTCCGCCTGGGGTTCGACTCGGGCCGTCGACGTCTTGGCCCGGAAGACATCCGGCGGCAGGATGATCGGGGCGCTGGCGCCCTTGCCGTCGATGACCACCTTGTTGGAGCGCGACAGCACCCGCTGCATGGTCTCGATATAGAGGCGGTCGCGGGTGACGCCCGGCGCGCGCTTGTATTCGGTCAGGATCTGGCTGAAGCGCGAGGCCTCGCCGATGGCTTCCCGCACCGCCTGTTCGCGATAGCCCTGGGCCGACTGGGTCAGCTTGGCGGCGTCGCCCTTGGCTTCGTTGATCACTCGGTTGCGATAGGAGTTGGCTTCGTTGACGGCGCTTTCGGCGTCCTGGCCGGCATTGGCCACTTCGCGGAAGGCGGCGACGACTTCCTGCGGCGGGTTGGCGCTGCGGATCTGCACTTCCACGACGCTGACGCCGGCGCCCCAGCCATCCAGGGTCTTTTGCATCAGTTCGGCCGATTGGTTCTGCACCTTGCCGCGGCCGGTGGTCAGGATGTCCTGCAGGGTGGTCTTCCCCACCACTTCGCGCATGGCGCTTTCGGACACGGCTTTGACCGCGTCTTCCTGGTCGCGGACCGTGAAGACGTACTTGGCGGCGTCGGCGACGCGCCAGGTGACGCTGAAGTCCAGGTTCACGATGTTCTCGTCACCGGTCAGCATCAGGCTTTCTTCCGGCACGTCGGCGCCGGCGGCGCCCCCGACGTCGATCCGGTTCAGGCTGGTGACCGCCACCTTGTCCACATGCTCGATGGGGGTGGGCAGGTGATAGCGCAGGCCCGGGCTCTCCGAACGCGAATAGGCGCCGAAGGTGGTGACCACCGCCTCCTCGTTGGGCTGGACGATATAGAGCCCCGACAGGGCCCAGATCGCGAAGCCCGCGCCGGCCACCGCGGCCACCGCGCCGGGACGGATGCCGTCGCCGGGGCCGCCGCCGCCGCCCAGCAGGCCGCGCAGCTGGGCGATCAGCCGATCCAGGGTCGCCGAGATATCGGGTCCGCTGGGACCGCCAGGGCCGCCGCCGCCGGGACGGCGTGGACCGCCGCGTTGCGGTCCAGAGCTCTTCGGGGGCTGCTTGTCGCCGCCCTCACCAGAAGGCGGAGTACCCCAGGGGCCGGGGTTCGCATTGTCGTTCCAGGGCATGGTCGCGTCGTCTTGCTTCTTTGTCTCGGCGCGGCGGCGTTGGGGCCGCCTGTCGTCGGGCTTGTAAACCGGCGCTGTCAGCCGGATATGAGGCGCGCAAGCCCGCAACGCAAGACACACGGGTGTCATGAACGCCGAAACCGCCCCCGAACGTGCCGTTGTCCTGGCTGCCCTGGATCGGGTGCTGGATCCCAAGACCGGCAAGGGCTTGGTCGCGGCCCGCCTGGTCCATGGTCTGTCGCTCGCCCCCGGCCGCGCCGGCTTCGTGCTGGAGGTGGCGGCCAAGGATATCCCACTCTACGAGCCCACCCGCGCCGAGGCCGAGCGCGCCTTGATGAATGTCGACGGCGTGGCCCAGGCCAGCGTCATGCTGACCGTGGAGGCCGACCAGCCGCCGCCGCCCGCGCCGGGCGTGACCCGCGTGGTCAAGGGCGCTCGCGTAACCCAGGATCCCAC
>JAYVDG010000074.1:0-2664 GCA_043749525.1 Phenylobacterium sp. | reverse complement strand
CCAAGGCCGCCAAGGGGGTTTCGGTCATCACCACCCCGGAGAACCGCTGGGGCCGCTGCGACATCAAGACCGTGGGCCTGCTGCCCAACGCCATGGCCAAGCAGGCGGCCAAGGAGCGCGGCGCGGCCGAGGCCTGGTTTGTCGACGAGATGGGCCTGGTGACCGAGGGCGCATCCTCAAACGCCTGGATCATCGACGCCGAAGGTACGGTTCGCACCCGGGCCACCAACGCCAACATCCTGCGCGGCGTCACCCGCTACAGCCTGCTGGATATCCTGAAGGAGCAGGGGATGACGGTGGACGAGCGCCCCTTCACCCCCGACGAGGCCCGCGCGGCCAAGGAGGCCTTCATCACCGGGGCCGGGGCCCTGGTCCTGCCCGTGGTGGCCGTCGATGGACATCCAGTCGGGGACGGAACCGTCGGACCGGTGGCGATGAAGCTGCGAAGCCTCTATATCGAGCGGGCGAGAGCAACTGCCATCTGAAGAGAACGGCGCGATTGCGCCGCTCATGAAGAGCGGTCTAGCGTCCAACTTGTGTGTGGCGGCCGGTTTGCGGTCGCCGATCTAGAAAAAAGGGCGAAAAGCCATGTCAAACGAAAAGAAACAAAACCTGCAGGATACGTTCCTGAACAGCGTGCGCAAGTCGAAGACGCCGTTGACGATCTTCCTGGTGAACGGCGTGAAGCTGCAGGGCGTGGTCAGCTGGTTCGATAATTTCTGCGTGCTTCTCCGCCGCGATGGCCAGTCGCAACTGGTCTACAAGCACGCCATCTCGACCATCATGCCGGCCCAGCCCGTGCAACTGTACGAGCCGGCGGAAGACGAGGCCGATTGAACTCTAAACTCATAGATCGCGAAGTCCCCCCCCAGGGGGCCATCGTCATCCACCCCGTCCGAGACGAGCGGGGCCAGTCCCGGAGCGCCGAAGGGCGGCTGGAGGAAGCTATCGGGCTTGCTCTCGCCCTCGATCTCAGGATCGACGACGCCTTCATCGCGCCGTTGCGAAAACGCGTGCCCGCGACGCTGTTCGGCAAGGGCAAGGTCGAGGAAATCGGCAAGATCATCGAGGCCGCAGAGGCCGACGTGGCGGTCGTCGATGACCAGCTGAGTCCCGTGCAGCAGCGCAATCTGGAGAAGCTCTGGAAGGTCAAGGTCATCGACCGGACCGGCCTGATCCTGGAGATCTTCGCCCGCCGGGCGCGGACCAAGGAAGGCCGGCTGCAGGTCGAGCTGGCGCGGCTGTCCTACGAGAAGTCGCGCCTGGTCCGCACCTGGACCCACCTGGAGCGGCAGCGCGGCGGGGCAGGGGTGATGGGTGGTCCTGGCGAAACCCAGATCGAGACCGACCGCCGGCTGATCGCCGACAAGATCGTCAAGCTGAAGAAGGACCTGCTGGAGGTCCGCCGGACGCGCGACCTGCAACGCGGCGCGCGGCAACGGCATCCGTACCCGTCGGTGGCCCTCGTCGGCTACACCAACGCCGGCAAGTCGACCTTGTTCAACCGCCTCACCAAGGCCGAGGTGGTGGCCGAGGACATGCTGTTCGCCACCCTGGATCCGACCATCCGGATGCTGGACCTGCCCGACGGTCGGCCCGCCATCCTGTCGGACACCGTCGGCTTCATCTCCGAACTGCCCCACGAACTGGTGGAGGCCTTCCGCGCCACCCTGGAGGAGGTGAAGGAGGCCGACGTCATCCTGCACGTTCGCGACATTTCCAGCGACGAGACCGACGCCCAGGCGCAGGACGTCCGCACGGTGCTGTCGCGGCTCGGCGTGGAGATCGAGGAGCGCCGGCTGATCGAGGTCTGGAACAAGCTGGACATGGTCGATCCTGAAGCCCGCGACCGGGTGATCGGCGACGCCAGGCGGGCCAATCCTCCGGCCATCACGGTCTCGGCCGTCACCGGCGAAGGCTGCGACGAGCTGCTGGCCCTGGTGGCCGAGATGGTGGATGAGTCGCCCGCCGTCGAGATCACCGCCACGGCGGCTCAGGGGGCGGCCGTCGCCTGGCTCTACCGCCACGGCCGGGTGCTGGAACGGGAAACCCAGGACGACGGTGGCACGCGCCTTGCCGTAAAGTTGAGCGCCCAGGCCCTGGGCCAGTTCGAACAACTCTTCCCGCAGGCTCGTCTGCGGGCCTGACGCCGGAGCGCTTCCGTGGACTACATCCCCATCCCGCCGGGCCGCCGCCGGGCGCCGGGAGACCTGATCCTGATGTGCGGCCTTGAGGTGGTGCTCGCCCTGGCGGCGGCTTGGGTGTCGATCACCCGGGTTCTGCCCGAAGAGATCATGGATCATCGTCAGCTGATTGTGACGGTTGCTGGGAACACCCTGCCGTTCGCTCTGCTGATCTGCCCGCTGCTGGCCTGGGTGGCGTTCACGCGCCGCGCAGACGGAGCGATCTGGCCGCTTCTCTGGGCCCCGGCCCTGTGGGCCGTGCTGATCCTGGTGGGCGCGGCCTAGACCCTTTCCGGGTGAGGTTGAGTCAACCTGACCGGAAAAAACGGGGTCTATCTCCTTGAAGTTAGAGCACGTCCGGGCGGCGAACCGGTTCCCACTTGGGCCTTATACCAATCGCCCCTAGCGTGAACCTGTGGCCCATTGGCGATGTCCGATGGATTTGATGCGGTCTGGCTCTGCCATGAACCTGTTCCAAGCC
>JAYVDG010000073.1:0-7430 GCA_043749525.1 Phenylobacterium sp. | reverse complement strand
AGTCGGCTCAGCGTGCGGCGTAGGTCTCGCCGCGGCCGTAGCCGTAGGCGAAGCGGTTGAAGGCGAAGCTGGCGTCCGACCATGTGGACTTGGTCCAGGCCTCGCGGATGTCGCTCTCGTACCACTGGAAGTGGATCGGCGTGATCTCGCCGGTCACCGAGACGGCTTGGCCGTCGATGGTGGCCCCGCCGATGCCGAAGCTTTCATAGGACAGGCCGGGCTTGTTCCCCAGTTGGCGGAAGGTGGGCCGGTTGGGCCGCACGTCGGTGAGCACCAGCTCCAGCCGGCCACCGGCCAGGACGCCGGTACGTTCCAGTTCGCGAGTCACGTCCTTGCGCAATTCGGCGGCCAGACGGTCGATATCCGTCACGCCGAGGTCCTCGACGGCCTTCTTCTGAAGCTCGGGGGCGATGGTGACCTCCACGCTGCCCACGGCTGAGAGCGGCGCGGCCGTGGCCGAGCCCGCGGCCAGGGCGGCGAGGGAGGAGACGAGGATCAGGCGCATGAGAAGGCTCCCAGGATGAAGCGATGTCAGGCGGATATAGGGAGCCGGCCGCCCGGGCGCCATCGAGACGCCCAAGCGTGGCCTTACTGCGGTAAAGCTTGCGTCCTAGACGGCGGGAGCTTCGGCGGCGACCTTCGGCTTGGCCTTGGCGCGGGTCTTCTTGACCTTGACCGGGGCAGGCTCCGGCTCGGGATCGGGTTGCGGGTCAACGTCCAGCAGGCTCAGGGGGATGTTGCCCACCTTCACGCGGACGCCGACGAAACGCATTTCGCCGTCGATGAAGCTGACCTCGTCGAGGCCGACTTCCGGACTACGCTTGATCAGCGATTCGTCCCTGAAGGTCAGGCGGAGCAGCATGGTGTCGCGCGACACGCCATCGGCTTCGGCCTTGGTCACGGCGGCGCGGAGGTCTTCGATGGTGGGGCCGCGGGTGCTGTTGGCTGCGACCTTGTAGGACTTGAGCATCATTCGCCTTTCTTCCCCGAGGGATCCCAGCGAGGTGGGACGCGTCGGGCAGGTCGGCGGGGTGGGCGGCGCGCCGGCAGGGCTCTAGGGAGCGGCCTGAACCATAGCACGAACCCGGCCCGCCGGGGGTCTTTCATGGGTCTGTCGTAAAACAGACAGACAAAACGAAAACGGGCCGGCGCGAGGCCGGCCCGTCTGGACGTTCAGGACTCCGCGCTTGCGGACGTCCGGTTCGTCTTAAGCCGCAGTCAGTTGCCCAGCGGACATCTTGCCGCTGCGCTGATCGCGCTCGAGTTCGTAGTTGAGCTTTTGACCTTCGTGGATCGAGCCCAGGGTCGAACGTTCAACAGCCGAAATGTGGACGAACACGTCGCCGCCGCCATTTTCAGGCTCGATGAAACCGAAGCCCTTGGTCGCGTTGAACCACTTAACAGTACCGGTAGCCATAGTCGTTTAGTCCTAGCAACAGTGTATTCGGCTGACAAAGCGCCGCCGCAGAATCAAAGTTCATGATGGTAGGGAGGGTAACTTCGGGGCCTCACCAGGGGTGAGCCGAAATCGCGAGCCGCGCCAGTCGAAATTCGATGAGGCGAATGTCCCACGAATATCTCGCAAAGGCAAGCTGTTGTTGGATTGTGGTTAAAACCCAGGCGCCAAAAGTTTGTTGGTGAACAGCGTTCTTCTCACATCTTCAGCGGTGACACGTAGCCGGTGAGCTCCAGGTAGCCGCGGGCCCCAGGTGCGCGGACCGCGCCCTCCCAATAGACCGGCCCACCCGTGCGCCGGCTGTCCAACTCCTGATCGTCGAACAGCGGGGCCAGCCGCAAGCGCCGCTCGCCGGCGGGCGTGCGCACGATCAGTTCGCGCTGCACCGGATAGCGACCGCCGGTGCGGGGCGAGCGCCAGATGCGCTCGGTGGTGAACCGCACATCGTCAGGCCCCAGATGCGCGGTCGTCCCGTCGGGCGCGCGCAGGGAGCCGCCCGACCAGATGGCGTTCCCAGCCGCGTCCCGCACCCGGAAGGCGGTCAGCGCGCCGCCGTCGTCCAGGTTCAGCCCCACCCAGTCCCAGCCCACCGCCTCGGGATCCAGCAAGGTCGATGACCATTCGTGGTCCAGCCAGGCCTCGCCGGTCACCTTCACCCGCTTGCGGCCCTGGAGGACCGTGCCCGACACCTTCAGGTGCGGGACGCTGTAATAGTGGCTGGCCTGGACGGGCAGGGGGCCTTTGCGGCTGAACCCCCGATCCCCCTGCAACAGCTCCGATTGGCTGGGGGCGAAGGCGAGGTCAAGGGTAAAGTCGACGCCGGCGGCCTTGGCCAGGAAACGGCCGTCTGATTGGCGCTTCAGGCGCCAGTCGTCGATGACGATGTCGGCGTCCCCTGTGGCGGTCTCCGCCAGTCCCAACCCTTGGCGCGCTATCCGGCCGTCGTGGAGCAGGCGCCCGACCTTGGGGTCCGACAGGCCGGCGTGGGCGAACAGGATCTGTTTGGGGGCGAAGGCGCTGGGATTGCGCTGGTCCACCGCCAGGCGGCTCCGGAAAAAGGTGAGCTGGAAGCCCAGGTCGCGGCCGTCCTGCGTCTTCAGCCAGCCGGTGACGTACCACCACTCGGTCCGGTAGTCAGGGTGGGCGCCGTGGTCGGCGGGGAAGCTCAGCGGCGTGCCCGCGCGGACCTCGGGGAAGACCGGCAGCACCGGCTTGTCGGGCGCGGCGGCGGTGAGCAGCCAGGCCAGCAAGGCTAGGCCGGCCAGCTTGAGAGCGCGGCCCATCACCAGTCCTCCCGCACGGCGCGGACGGCGTCGGCCGACAGAGCGCGGCGTCCGGCCAGGACCGCGGTCCCCGCACCGGCCGCCACCAGGGCGACGGTCAGGCTGGCGAACAGGCCGAGCGGCAGTCGCGTCTCCATGGTCCAGTGGAAGGACTGCGGGTTCACGACGTGGATCAGCACCTGGCTCATGGCCAGGCCAAGACCGAGACCCGCGATCACGCCCACGGCGCCCAGCAGGGCGCCCTCGGTGGCCAGCATCAGGATGATCTGGCGGCGCAGCACGCCGACGTGGCGCAGCATTCCAAACTCCTTGGTGCGGGCGAGAGTCTGCGCCGAGAACGTCGCCGCGACCCCGGCCAGCCCCACCACGATGGCGATGGCCTCCAGGGCGTAGGTCAGGGCGAAGCTGGAATCGAACAGCCGCAGCGCAATAGCCCGCATCTGGCTGGTCTGAATGAACTGCACCTGAGCCGCCTGCGTCGGGGACAGGACGGCGCGGATGGCCGTGCCGGCGCTGGCGGGGTTGGCGCCCGGCTTCAGATTCAGGGACGCCTCGGTGCGCAGGTCATCTCCGGTCAGGCGGGTGTAATCTCCCTGGTCGATGGCGATGGCTCCGGTCTGGCGGGCATAGTCGCGCCAGATCCCGGCGACCAAGACCTGGGGATTGCCGCCGCCCAGCGGCAGCACCATCCGTTCGCCGACCCGATGGCCATAGAGCCGCGCCGCGGGCTCCGACAGCCAGACCGGCGTCATGCCGGTCGGCGCCGTGATGCTGCGCCCGATCATCGGCAGGTTGGCCTCTGGACTGGCGCGATCCACCGGCCGCACCAGCAGCACCAGGGGCGGCATGTCGGCCGAGAGTCGCACGGGCAGGGTCTTCTGGAAGAGGATGGCCCCGACGCCGGGCGCCTGGGCGATCCGGGCCCGGGTCTGGGCGTCGAAGCCGCCGCTCTCCACCCGGAACAGCAGATCCGAGGGCAGGATCTCGGTCAGCCAATCGTCCACCGACCCGCGCAGGCTGGCCACCATCACCGCCATGGCCACCATAAGGCTGGTGCTGGCCACGATGCCGCACAGCGCCACCGCCGCCTGGGCCGGCGCGCCCCACAGGCGCTTGATGGCCAGGTCGACGGAGACATTCTTGCGCCCCATCCCCTGCAGCGGTGAGAGCAGCACGCGGGCCAGCCACGGCATGGCCGCCACGCCGCCGGCCAGCATCAGGCCGATGGACAGATAGCCGAACAACGGCAGGCCCCAGACCGCCGGCAGGAAGGCCGCCGCGCCGCCGGCCACCAGCAGGCCGAGCCCCCACCAGGGCGCGGGTCGGGCGCTGGGATCGTTCTTGTCGCCAAGGTCCTTGAGCGCGATGCCGGGTTGGGCGCGGGCCGCCTCCAGGGCCGGAAGCAGGCTGCCCACCAGGGCAGCCACCAGCCCCAGGGCGAAGAACACCAGGACGGGCAGGGGGGTGACCGCCAGGTCAGGGGTCGTGCCCCGGAAATAGCCACCGCCGAGGTCGCCGCCCAGGAATCGCAGGGTCCCGAAGGCCACGCCGAGGCCGAGGGCCAGGCCCAGCAGCGCGCCGATCCCGCCCACCAGAGCGCCCTCGACGAAGACCTGGGCCAGCAGGCCGCGCCGCTCCAGGCCCAGGACGCGGAGCAGGGCGAATTGCGGCCGCCGCCGGGCCACCGACAGGGACTGGGCCGAATAGACCAGGAAACCACCGGTCAGCAGGGCCATCATGGCCAGCATCTCCAGATTGACCCGGTAGGCCTTGGTGAGATTGTCGCCGCGCTTGGCCTCCGACTGGGCCGTGACGATTTGGGCGTCGGCCGGCAGGCGGCTGCGCAGGGCCGCCTCGACCGTGGCCGGATTGACCCCGGGGGCGAACTTCAGATCGATCCGCTGGAGGCGCCCCAGGCCGCCGAACAGCCACTGGGCGGTGGCGATATCCAGCACTGCGACCTGCCGCTCCGACGCCGCGCCCGACAGGACGCCGGCCACCACAAAGTCCACACTGCGCCCCGCCGCCGTGATAGTGACGGCCTCGCCCACCTTGCGACCGCTGGCCGCGAGCGCCGCCTGGGACAGCACGATGGCGCGGGGATCGAACAGGCCTTCGGGCACGAAGCCACCCGCGCCCTGCGGCGGCGGCGCGGCGGCGTGGCCCAGCAGGGTCGGGGTCACCGCCGCGGCCCGCAGGGGGTCGATCCCCAGCACGGTCAGGCCGCCGCCCTCCAGGGATTGTGAAGGCCCGGTCCCGAACCGCGCCGACAGCTCCGCGACCGGGCTGGCCGCCGCGATGCCTGGCGACCGCGCCAGGGCCGGATAGAGCGTCTCGTCGAACCCCAGCGGCGTGGTGGAATGGACCTGTAGGTCGGCGTCGGCGTTCACCGTGCGCACCGCCTGGGCCAGCTCATTCTGGGCCGAGCCGTTGATCAGGTGGACGGCGAAACCCAGCGCCACGCCGATGGCGATGGCCAAAGCCGCGGTCACCACCCGGCCCGGATGGGCCCGCCATTCGCCGACCATCATCCAGGTCAGCGCGGTACGGCTCAGGGGGCGGCGTTCAGCCGGCATGGATCAGGCCGGCCCGGGTCAGGTTCAGGCTGCGGTCGGCCACGGCGGCGGCGCGCTCGGAATGGGTGACCAGGATCGCCGCCGCGCCCGAACTGCGCACCTCGGCCACGAATAGGTCGAGGATTCGCGCGGCGGTCTCCGGATCGAGGTTGCCGGTGGGCTCGTCGGCCAGGACCAGGGCAGGGCGGTGCACCAGGGCGCGGGCCAGGGCCACCCGCTGAAGTTCGCCGCCCGACAGCTGCGACGGGCGGTCGCCGGCGCGGCCGGGCAGGCCGATGGAGTCCAGGATCTTGGTGGCCCGCGCCGTGGCCTCGGCGCCGTCCACGTTCTGCAGGACCAGAGGCAGGGCGACGTTCTGGGCCAGGGTCAGATGCGGCAGGATGTGGAAGGCCTGGAAGACGAAACCGATTCGGTCCCGGCGCATCCACGTGCGCCCGTCGTCATCCAGGCTCTCCAGCGCCACGTCATCGATGGCCACCCCGCCGCTGTCTGCCTGGTCGAGCCCGGCGATCAGGTTCAGCAGGGTGGACTTGCCCACCCCGGACTCCCCCATGATGGCGACGATCTCGCCGGGCGCGACGTCGAGGTTCAGCCCTTCGAACAGCACCCGGCCGCCGGGAACGGATTTGCACAGGGCGGAGAGGGACAGCACCGAGGGACTCATGGCGCCAACCTAACGCAAGCCGCCCCGCCCGCCATCGTCCGCAAACAAGCCCGCGTCAATCGCGGTCAGGCGCCCCGAGCGGGAAGTAGGAGCGGTAGGGACGGGCCTCTTCCACGGCGCGGGCAAAGGAGGGCCGCGCCAGCAGCTGAGCGCGGTAGTCCCGCAGGCGCGGGAAATCCGCGCCGATCTGGTGAACCCAATCGGCGTAGAATAACGACGGCGCGGCGGCGCAATCGGCCATGGTGAAGCTGTCGCCCGCCGCCCAGGCGCGCCCGTCCAGGCGTTTTTCCAGCCAGGCATAGGCAGTGCCCAGCGCCTTGGAAGCCTCCGCCATCGCAGCGTCCTTGCGCGCGCCGTCTGTCCGCACCGCCTCGAACACGGGCTTCTGCATCTCGGTCATGATGTACTGGTCGAAGAAGCGGTCCATGAACCGGACTTCAAGGGCGGCGGCGGGGTCGTCGGGTATCAGCCGCACCTTGCCGGGATGCTTCAGTTGCAGATGCTCGATGATGATGCTGGATTCCACGACCGTCCGCCCGTCATCCACCAGCACGGGGAAACGGGTCATTGGCCAGAGCGCCGCAAGCTCTTCATTCGCGCCGGGCTCTTCCAGATTTCGGTAGGTGAAGGCTATCTCGTTCTCCCAGAGCGCGGTCAGCACCTTCTGGCAGTAGGAAGAGAAGGGATGAGAATAGAGGATCAGGGACATCGGGAGGCTCCAGCCGACGGCAGCCATTGCGGACTAGACCAACCGCTCCTATTTTGCAAGCAGTAGGAGGCGCCGTTGCAGGACGCATTTCGCTCGGACTGCCCGATCAACCTGACCCTCGAGGTTCTGGGTGACCGCTGGAGCCTGATCGTCATCCGCGACGTCATCTTCGGCGACCGCCGTCGCTATCGCGAACTGCTCACCCGGTCGGAAGAGGGCATCGCCTCCAACGTGCTGGCCGATCGGTTGAAGCGGCTGGTGGCCGCCGGGCTGCTGAGCCGGGCCGATGACCCGCGCCATCGCCAGAGCGTGATCTACAGTCTGACCGAGCCGGCGATCCAGCTGGTGCCGCTGCTGGCCCAGATGGGCGCCTGGGGCCGACGGCACGCGCCGGCGTCGCCGGAGCTGTCCATCCGCGCCCAGCTGCTCGAGGAAGGCGGCCCGGCCATGTGGGACGAACTGATGGACGAACTGCGCGCCCGGCACCTGGAGGCGTTGGTGACAAGTTCGGCGGTGCTGGAACGCCTGCAGGCCGCGTACGAGGCGATTTGTGCTGCGCAGGGCTAGCAGGGCGGTGAAATGCCGGGCCGTTTCGCCACATCCAATTCTCGCCTAAGGAATATTATCGGAAATTGGAAGGATGGCGCTGGGGAATGCCGTGGCGTGGCCTTTGACGCTAACTCCAGGCTCTGGCTAGGCTCGCGCAACACCGATCCTCCAGGAGTTCCGCCATGAGCCAGCT
>JAYVDG010000072.1:0-2669 GCA_043749525.1 Phenylobacterium sp. | reverse complement strand
CCGCGACGCCGCCCTGCGCCACCACCTTGCCGGTCTCGATGCCGACCTTGGGACCCAGGATCGGCCCCTTGACGGTGATCGGCGATAGCAGGCGCACCAGACGCAGTTCCTTGGAGTGGCCCTGGATACGCAGATCGAGGGTTTCGTTGTCCAGGTTGATGGTCCCGCCGCCGGTGGCCACCACCGGCTTGGTGTCGAAGACGATGCGGTCGGCGGTCAGCACGCCGCCCTTGGCCTGGAAATGGGCCACGCCACAGCGGATCGGGACTTCACCCTGATCCTTGGAAAACAGCAGGCCAAGGCCCTTGGTGACGTTGATGCCCAGCAGTTCGGCGAAGGCCTCGCGGATTTCGCCGCTGGGGACGACAGCCAGCACCTCACCGTCGGCGTTGGCGGCCGCCCGGTGAACGGAGTTGCCTGAACCCTTCAGTTTGATGCGGCCCACGAAGCTGCCGGCCAGGGGTTCGCCCTTGACGGGGATGAGCTGTTCGAGACGCGCGTTGGACAGGCGCACGTCGACATCAGTGACCGGGACGGCGTTGCGGGCGTTCAGGTGCGCCTGGCCGGTGATCTTGCCCTGCGGCAGGTCCAGGGTGAGCGGGTTGGCGCTCAGTAGGCCTTGGTCGAGCTTCACCGTCACGTCGGCGCCGCGCAGGGGCAGCATCGCGTCATGGATGCTGGTGGCGCGATAGCGGACATCGGCGTCCAGGGAGCGGATCTTGGTGACGTCCAGGGTGGAGTCCGGCAGCAGGCGGCGCTGGGCGGCCATCTTCCTGCCCATGGCGGCCTGTTCGGGGGAGACGGTCTCGCCCGCCTTGCGGGAGGGCACGCCGCCGAAGATCGCCGCCAGGTCGTCGAAGTCCAGGCTGCGGCTCTTCAGATCAGCCTTGAGATAGGGGCGCTCCTCGCCGGTCTCCACGGAGATGAAGCCCGACAGGTCGCTGTCGCCCACCCGGCCGCCCAGGCCGTCGATCTTGTAGAGATGACCCTCCCGCGACAGCCGGCCGTGCAGCTTGTAGGGCGGGGTGTTGGGCAGGGCGACGCCGGTCAGGTCGTAGAGGTCCGACAGATCGGGGCCCTGAGCCGTGGTGTCCATGTAGAACTCGCCGAGGTCGAAGGGCTTGGGGATGGCGCCCTTGGCTGTCACCCGGGTCGCGCCGGAGCGGATATCGGCGTCGAAGGGATAGGGCTTGTGCGTATCGACGTTCAGCAGCGGGCCGCCCTGGACCCGCAGCAGGAACTTGTTCCCGTTCAGCGAGCCATCGCCGGTCATCAGGAAGCCGCGGCCGGTCTGGCCCATCTTCTCGGTGGCGTTGACCTCACCGTTCAGCACCAGCCTGCGCTTCTGGTCGGTGATCTTCAGGTGGCCGTCATTGATCACGAACCGCCGGATCGGCGGCATCTTGAAGGGCTTGCTGCTCTTCTTGCCGTTGGAGAAGTCCCAGGTGGCGCGGCCCTGGCGGTCTCGCAGCAGGGCCACCTTGGCTTGGTCGAGCTGCAGGTTCAGCAGCACCACCTGGCCGACGAACAGCGGCAACAGCTTCACCTGGACGTCAAGCCTGGCGATGTCGGCGGTCTGGCCGGGGCCAGCCCATTTCGGATTGCCGATGTGGATGCCCTGCACCGTCGCGCTGGGCTTCAACGAGAAGGCGTGGACCTTCAGGTCGCCGGCCAGCACGATCTCTCGCCCTGTCTTGGCCGAGGCGAAGCGGCCGATAGGCCCGCGCAGGTAGTTCCAGTCGAACAGGATCAGGAAGAGGGCGATGGCCACCAGCAGGGTCGCCCCGACGCCGCCAGTCCAGGCCAGCGCCCGGTTGCTGGGGCGTTTGAATTTCGTCTCCCGGAGCCGCGTGCGCGCCCGCTCCCAGCCCGGCCGCATCGCGCCCTGGGCCCGGCGCAGGCCCGCCGCCGCGCCGTCGCGGGCGCGGATCAGGCCCGTGCGGGCGCGCTGGTAGATCGGTTCGGCTGACAAGGTGTGGAACTCTCCGGGCCACGCCAGAACGCGCGAGCCGTCGAAGAGGTCCGTCTAGTGACGAACGCCGCGTCCGGAGAAGGCGGTCTTCACCGTTCGCAGGATGATCGAGAGGTCCATCAGGGTGGAGCGCCGCGCCAGGTACTCGGCGTCCAGCCGCGCCTTGTCCGGCACCGGCAACTCGTCACGACCATGGACCTGGGCCCAGCCGGTGAGGCCCGGCCGCAGCACCTGGACCCCAGCGGCGTTGCGCAGGGCCATCAGGTCGTCCTGGTTGAACAGGGCCGGACGCGGCCCCACCAGGCTCATATCCCCCACCAGCACGCTCCACAGCTGGGGCAATTCGTCCAGGCTGGTGCGGCGCATGAGGCCGCCCAGCGGCGTGATCCAGGAGGCCGGGTCGGGCAGCAGGTGAGTGGCGACGTCGGGCGCGCCAATCCGCATGCTGCGGAACTTGGGCATGGGGAAGAGCGTGTTGTGCCGTCCCACCCGCCGCGACCAGTGCAGGGCGGGACCGGGCGACTCCAGGCGCACGGCGAAGGCCAGGACCAGCAGGACGGGCGACAGCAGGATCAGTCCCGCTGTGGCGCCCAGGATGTCCAGCCCTCGCTTCAGCACGCAGATCCCCTCACGTTGAGGACCAGCCTTAATGCGCCGCGCGTTGGCGCGCTACAGCCTCAGACCTTCGGCGCAGCCT